>NZ_JCAHZJ010000077.1:0-102768 GCF_059489795.1 Nitrosospira sp. CT | reverse complement strand
AACATTAATTGACGGAAAGGAGGTGTGGAACGATAAAATCACTTTACTGAACAGTTGAATCTGATCTGACAACTGCACCAGTCAAATCGGGAACTGTCTGATGGGATCGCGACTACTACATATGAGACAACGAAAGCACTGCTTTTTTACTCTTTCTCATCCCCACCATTCACTCTTGCATGCCTCTCCCGAATCACCTCACCCCGGGCGCGCTTTGATGCTGCTTCCTTAGCGCGCCCCATCTTATCCAACAGGTCAGCGTAGGCATCCAGCGCATTCCCGACATCGGGATGGTCGGGGCCAAGCGTTTTTTCCCATATCTTCAATGAGCGCTTGTACAAAGGTTCGGCTTTGGTGTATTGCCCCTCGTTGTAGTAAAGGGCGGCGAGATTGTTGAGGCTAGCCGCCACGTGGGGATGATCTGGACCGACGGACTTTTCCCAGATTTTCAGGGAGCGCTGATACAGCGGCTCGGCCTTGGCGTATTGCCCCTGCTCCTGGTAGAGCTCCGCTAGATTGTTGAGGTTTGCGGCTACATGAGGATGATCCGGGCCGAGAGACTTTTCCAGAATCTGTAATGAGCGCTGATACAACGGCTCGGCCATCGTGTAATGGCCTTGCGCATAGTGAACAGTGGCCAGATTGTTGAGGCTTGCCGCTATATCAGGATGGTCGGGGCCCAGGGTCTTTTCGCGAATCGTAAGCGCGCGCAGATACAAGGGCTCGGCCTTGGCGTATTCACCGAGAGTATAGTAGAACCCGGCCAGATTGCTGAGGTTGGTCGCCACGTTAGGGTGATCGGGGCCCAGGGTTTTTTCGAAAATCTTCAGCGCCCCGCGAAATAGCGGTTCGGCTTTGGCGTATTCTCCAAGGGCATAATAGACCTTCGCGAGATTGTTGAGTCTAATGGCGACATGGGGGTTGTCAGGGCCATAGGTTTTTTCCCCAATCTTGAGTGATCGCTGATACAAGGGCTCGGCCTTGGCGTATTGACCCTCTGTATAGTAAAGCGTTGCGAGGTTATTCAGCGAAATCGCCACGTCTGGATGGTCGGGCCCGTGGGCCTTTGTCATCAGTTCCAATGCGCGTTTAAGTAATGGCTCGGCCTTGTCGTATAGACCCAAGTCGTGATAAAGCCCAGCAAGATTGTTGAGGCTAACGCCTACATCTGGATGGTTGGGGCCAAGCGACTTTTCTCGAATGCCGAGGGCCTTCTGATAGAATGTGAGGGCTTCAGAGTAGCGCCCCAGTTCGTGGTTGATTTTACCCGCCTTGTTGAGGTACTCGGCGTTTTCCGGCTGAAGACGCGCTGCTTCGAGATAGTATTTGCGCGCCGTCAGATAGTCTATCCTGCCTAATGCCAGTTCCCCCAACTGGAAGGCAGCTTCCGCCGCGCGCTTTGTGTCAGTCCCGAAGGCTTGCTGGAATAACCGCTCAGCCTTTTCCGTCTCGCCTTTCAAGAGTGAATCGCGTGCTTGCTTAAGCACCTCATTTGGAACATCCGGTGCGATTTCCTGCAAGCTTTTGTCTGCACTGACGAGGGTGGCGTTGTATCTCGCTGTAGCTTCTTCAAGAGACTCCAGATCAGCGCTTGCTTTTTGAATCTTGAGCTCGAGCGCGGTGATTCTTTCCCGGTCCGCCTGCCTTTCCTTCGCAAATTCGCTGGCAAGTTCCGCCGTTGCTTCTTCTTTCAGTTTTTGACGCCATTCCTCGAATTCCAGCAGGGATAAACCAATATTTATATCGCGGCCGGCAATAATGTCACGTCCCGCAGCTACCCCTCCACCTGATGAAGTAACTGTCGGGCCGGTAGCTGGAGCAGCTTCCTTATCTGAAAAATGGGTGTAAAGCGTCCATAAGCCCCCGACCGCAACCGCGATCCCACCCCCAATAAACTTCCAGGTACGCTGGTTGGCCGGGTTACTTACTGCAGCCAATGCTCCTTGTCCTCCTCGCTGTTCACCTTGATATGTGGACTGATGTGCTGGCGGTGATGATTCTTTGAGCGTGGGCGAGACTCCTGCCTTTTCTATCGCTTCGATCACGCGGGCTGCATCGTAATCAAAGCGGGATTCACTGATCTCGATCGCGTTTCGCCCGGCCAGCGCCGCAATATCGTCTGGAAGCGCCTCGGGTTTTGGAACTTCCGCTCCTCCAATCAGCGTAGGGATGATGAGTTTTTTTTGATTGAGCGCTTCGCGAATCTCGGTCCGCACGGCGTCCTTTGGGTCATCGAGCCTGCGCTGCCCCACAGTATTCCTGATGCTGACCCAATTTTTACCGATGATAGCAACCAGGACATTACACTGTGCGATCCGCTCCTCGATGACCTTTAAAAACTCTGCGCCCGGCGCAATGGCATCCAGATCGCGAAACACCTGTTCTTTACCGAAATGCCTGGCTAGCCGATCGTACAGCCGTCCGGCAGAGGCAGCACTGTCGTCACGTCGATAGCTGATAAAGATGCCCGGCATTAACCTTCCCCTCGCCAGCGATCAGGAGTTTCAAGTGCTCCTTGGGAACACTATAGGAACGACGAGCGCAAGCGGAAAAAATGCAAGCAAGTAAATCAAGTGGGGTGCAGTCTCCTAAATTCGTAGCAAATTACGTCCCTCTCAACTATCAGAAATGTTGTCAGGAGCGTCTGCCCTACTGGGCTTGTTCCAGCAAATACCAATGTCAGGATAGTACGTGGCGGGCCAAAAGACAAAAACCCCACGATAGCGGGTAAGCGATCAGGGTGATCTGAGCGATCTTAGCGATCTTAGCGATCTGAGAGAGATTACTGCCAGGGTGATTACTGCGGCTGAGGAAGGTGTACAGCAGTGGTGGCTATGGCGAAAGCGGCTATAGCGATTTTGATCGGAATGGATCGAGCCGCGACTCTATAGAGTACAGGAAGTCAAATCGAACTCCACATCTTCTTCGTATATCCTGGTTTTCTGTCTGAAGCTGGAAACCACGAAGCGAATGGTCAGGGCAAATTTGTGCGCGCTGATCTCGGGAACGCAGGGCAGGCTCTCGTCCAGCTTGAGGGATAGCAGGTGCGCTGTCTTCCCCCCTCCCATCTGCTGGAACATGCCCTTGTTTGCGATATGGTTTTCGGTTTTCCCAGTGTCCCGCAGCAGACGCAAAAGGATACGGAAACTTTTCTCGACTGGCAACAGCGGGGCAATCCATTCATCGAGGTCGCTTCGCCGCACTTCGGGGTCGAGATGCAGCCAGTAGCGATATGAAGGCAAATCAAATTCGCATGCCCCTCCGGGTATGCCGACGCGCTGCTTGATGCCCATCAGCCACTCGTTGTCGCGCATGGGTTCTCCGATTTTTCCGGCAACGGTCCGCAGATCCTGGGAGGAGATCTGAATGTCATCCAGCACCTCGTCCAGCTCGCCTTCCGGGTTCTCCGGGCTTTTACGCAACAACTCCAGCGCCTGCTTCTGCCGATCCAATTCCTGCAGCAGTTCCGACTTCATGTCGGCGCGGCCTGTCACGTCGAGAATCTCGAACAGGGTGACAAGTGCAGCGTGGTGATCATAGGGTTCTTCCTGCGCAGAAAAGAACGCCACCTTGTCAAACAAGTCCTCAAGGCGCAGGAGTGTGCGGACGCGTTCGTTGAGAGGGTGTTCGTAACGGATCACGATAGAGGCCCAGAGCAGAGAACCGCGACTGCAGATGGGCGTTGTTCCAAATTCTTATTTTAGCAGCCAAATCCGTAGGCAACAAATGTGAAGCCCCTGCGGGGAACCCGCTGGGCGCGTTGAAATCAACTTCCCTGGGCCAGCATCATATATTTCTTGTGCAAAGCCCGTACCTGCCGCTCAAGGCTGGGAAGGTCGGCATCGTTGACAATCACATCATCCGCCTGCCCCAACCGTTCGTCACGCGAAACCTGGGCCGCCATGATGGCCCGCACTGCCTGTTCATCCAGTCCACTGCGCGCAGTGGCGCGGCTGATCTGCATGCCTTCGCTGCAATCCACCACCAGAACGCGTTGGACTATTCCCCGGTAGTGCCCGGTTTCCAGCAGCAGTGGAACCACGACCATCAGGTAAGGCGCCTGAGCAAGTTCTACTCTCCGCGACACTTCGTTTCGGATGAGCGGGTGAAGAATGGCTTCCAGCTTGCGACGCGCATCCGTGTCATCGAACACGAGGTCGCGCATTTCCTTGCGATTCAGCGCTCCTTCCGCTGTGATATATTTCTCCCCGAACACTTGCTGGATAGCAGAAATGCTTCCACCTCCCGGCTGTGTGAGTTCATGGGCAATCACGTCGGTATCGATCACACCGGCGCCGAGCGCGGAAAAAATATTGGCAGCGCTGGTTTTACCGCTGCCAATGCCCCCGGTCAGGCCGATTATCAACATGGGGAGCTAAAACAATCCCAGGTAAGCGCTGTTGATCTCGCTTCCCCAAAGCAGTGCCACGATTCCTCCACACACCAGATAAGGCCCGAACGGAATAGGGACATGACGCCCCTGCTTTGCTATCAGCATCAGGCCAAGCCCTGCCATGCTTCCCGCGATAGATGAAAACAGAATCACCAAGGGTAGCATTTGCCATCCCAGCCAGGCGCCAATGGCAGCCAGCAACTTGAAGTCCCCATACCCCATTCCCTCCCTGCCGGTCAGGAGTTTATAGCCCCAATACACCGACCACAGGGCAAGATACCCCAGCATGGCGCCAATCACAGCAGAATGAATATCTGCAAAACCACCGTCCAGATTGATCAATATCCCTCCCCATAACATAGGCATGGTGATGTCATTGGGCAGCAGTTGAGTATCCAGGTCGATGAAAGCAAGCGCAATCATAGCCCAAACAAGCGCAAGCGCCGCAAAAGCGATGACCCCATAACCAAAATGCCAGGCGACAAGGCCGCTCAGAGCTGCAGTTAATGCTTCCACCATCGGGTAGCGCATGGAAATGGCGCTGTGGCACTGCGAGCAGCGCCCTCTCAACGCAATGTAACTGATGAGCGGGATATTTTCGAGCGCCGTAATCCTGTGCCCACAATTGGAACAAGTGGAAGGCGGCGTAATGAGATTGAAAGCCGGTCCCGCAACAAGGATTTCATGCGGCAGGGTTTCATGCGGTTCGTGTGACTGCTCCGTTCCGTTTGCTCCAGCGGACAGTTCGGCGCACTGCTGCTGCCATTCCCGCTCCAGCATTCTCGGCAAGCGGTAGATAACCACATTCAGAAAACTGCCGACAATCAGACCAATGAGAGCGCAGAACGAGACAAAGAACGCCGGAGAGTGTTGCAGCACGAAAATAAAAGACATCCCCGGAAATTACGGTTCCACGTCGAAATCGGGAACCTTCTCCTCGATCGGCACTAATGGGGGAAAGATTCGTACGACTTTTACCACGCGATCCTGCGTCTGGATGATTTCCATGGGATAACCGGCGATTTTCACGCTGGTGCCGGCTTCAGGAATGTCCTGGAAATGTTCGAGAATGAGTCCGTTCAACGTCTTGGGGCCACCCAGAGGCAGGTTCCAGCCAAGCTTGCGGTTGAGGTCGCGCAGCAGACTGCTGCCTTCCACGATTACACTGCCGTCTTCCTGTTTCAGGAAGTTCCCAGCCTGCGAAGGTGCATGGGTGGTGAATTCTCCGATGATTTCTTCGACTATATCCTCCAGCGTCACCAGCCCCATCCACTCCCCATACTCGTCCACGATCAGGCCGACGCGCTCGCGGTTTTCCTGGAATAATTGCAGTTGCGAGAACAATGGTGTTCCAGAGGGAATGAAGTAAGGCTCGCGCATGATTTTCTCGAGTGTAGCGGCCGTGATTTCCTCGCTTCTCATCTGGTTGAGCACCTTGCGCACATGAATTATTCCGGTAACGTTATCCATCGTACCGCGGTATACCGGCAGACGTGTGTGATAACACGTGAGCAGTTGATCGCGGATGCTCTCATCGTCGTCTTCGAGGTCTATTGCCTCGATCTGGCCGCGTGGCACCATGATGTCGTCAACCGTGACGTTCTCGAGTTCGAACAGGTTGAGCAGCATGCTCTGGTGTTTTTGCCGGATGAAGTGGCCTGCTTCCAGCACGAGTGTCTTGAGTTCCTCAAGGCTGATTTTCTGGGTCAGATCCTCGTTCTGCGGTTTCAGGCGCAGGAGGATAAGCAGCGCCTTCACAAACAGGTTGATGAACCATACCACAGGCGAGAAGACTTTCAGTAGTGGCGTCAACACATAGCTTGATGCCAGGGCGATACGCTCGGGATAGGCAGCGGCGACAACTTTCGGGGTAATTTCACTGAATACCAGAATGGCGAAGGTCACGCCTACCGTTCCAATAAAAAGAGCCGCATCGCTGTGGCCGAAGAAAATGGACACAATCACCGCCACTAGTGTGGCAGCGGCCGCGTTCAGTAAGTTATTGCCAAGGAGAATCACCCCCAGAAGACGGTCTGTATTCAGCAACAACTGGCTGGTGAGCCGGGCGCCGCGATGGCCTTCTTTCGCAAGATACTTCAACCGGTAACGGTTGATCGCCATCATGCTGGTTTCGGAAAGAGAAAAAAATGCAGATAAAATCAACAGAACAGCCAGTGCTGCCAGCAGCACATACCACGGCATGTCTTCCAAGAAAAAGCCTTTCTGCAAGTAGACAAAAATTCAGGGCGGAAAGAAGGCAAAATAACTGGAGATTCCATCCCCGGATTTCCTTGCACTTTTTCCACCTCAACTGTTTTATGGCACAGGTGCTGCTAGCGCTGCAGGATCACTTCCAGTACAAACTTGCTGCCGAGATAAGCCAGCAGGAGAATGATGAATCCACTCAGTGTCCAGCGAATGGCAATGCGGCCGCGCCAGCCATATAGCTGCCTGCCCACCAGCAGCGCTGCGAACACGCACCATGAAATGATACCAAACAGGGTTTTGTGCGTGAATTTGAGGGCTTGCCCGAAGACCTCTTCCGAAAAGACGATACCGCTGATGAGCGTGAGCGTGAGTAGTATGAACCCCACCCAGATGACGCGAAACAGCAGGTTTTCCATGGTCAGCAGTGGCGGCATGTTGGTAAGTACCGAGGGCAAGGTCGGGTGGTGATGCAACCGCCGCTCCACCACTGCCATGAGCAACGCATGCAGTGCGGCAATGGTCAGCAGGCTGTAAGCCAGCATGGCAATCGAGATATGCGCCTTGAAAGCAGGGAACTCGGTATTCGCCAGGGGGCGCAGGGAAGGAAATGCCAGCGGCAGCAGTACCGCTACGGCTGCAACCGGGGCGACCAGTGTTTGCAACCCCTCCAGCCGATAAAAAAATCCGGATAGCCAGTAAATCATGGCGGTGAGCCATACGATGGAAGAAACCGCACTGCCCACGCCGAAATTCAATCCTACCCCTGCAAACACCGCTTCATACAACGTATAGCCGTGCAATACCAGGGGCGCGACAATGACATACCGTTCCCATCCCGCAATAGCAACCTCACGCCCCGCTGACCTTGCAGGAACATTCCACCGGGTGCGCCAGAAGTGCCAACCGATCAGTGCATAGAGCAGGAAGGCAGCGAGATAGGCTAAAATATCGGACATTGATATTGCAGATTAAATGAAACTCTCATTTAGTCTACACCAATTTTTCCGGAGAGGCATTTTGCATGTTTGATAATCTTACCAATCGGCTTTCGGGTGTCATCAAGACTTTGCGGGGTGAAGCACGGCTGACCGAAACCAATATACAGGAAGCGTTGCGGGAAGTGCGCATGGCGCTGCTGGAAGCTGACGTCGCCCTGCCGGTGGTCAAGGAATTTATTGCCCGAGTAAAGGAAAAAGCAGTCGGTCAGGAAGTAATCGGCAGTCTTACCCCAGGACAGGCATTGGTGGGCGTAGTCCACCAGGAACTGATCGCCCTCATGGGAGGCCAGAAGGCAGATGTCAACCTTGCCACTGTCCCGCCCGCAGTGATTCTCATGGCGGGATTGCAAGGCGCCGGAAAAACCACGAGCAGCGGAAAGCTGGCGAAGTGGCTGATGGAACAAAAAAAGAAAAAAGTGTTGCTTGTCTCCTGCGATACCTATCGGCCCGCCGCCATTCAACAACTGGAACTGCTGGCGCGACAAACGGGCGCGGAGTTCTTTCCGGTTCAAGCGGGACAGCAGCCAAAAGAGATCGCCACTGCTGCGCTCAACTTCGCGCGCAGGCACTTCCATGATGTGATGATCGTGGATACGGCAGGACGCCTTGCCATCGACGAAGCGATGATGACAGAAATTCGCGAACTGGAAACATTGCTGAAGCCCATCGAAACCTTGTTCGTGGTGGATGCTATGCAAGGACAGGATGCTGTCAACACCGCCAAGGCATTTTCCGAAGCACTGCCCCTGACGGGCGTAATACTGACAAAGCTGGATGGAGATGCGCGAGGCGGAGCGGCGCTTTCCGTGCTTCACGTAACGGGGAAACCAATCAAATTCGCGGGTGTCGCTGAAAAGCTGACCGGATTGGAGCCCTTCCATCCTGACCGCATGGCCTCACGCATCCTGGGAATGGGCGATGTACTGGGACTGATCGAGGAAGCTCAGCGCGGCGTGGATCAGCAGGAGGCCGAGAAACTCGCCAAAAAGATGAAATCGGGCAAGAGCTTCGACCTGAACGATTTCAAGATGCAGTTTGAACAAATGAGAAACATGGGGGGCATGGGCGCGCTGATGGACAAATTGCCAGCTCAATTGAGCCAAGCTGCCCAGAATGTGAAAGTCGATGATAAGGTGATTGGCCGCACTGAGGGCATCATCAATTCCATGACTCCCCAGGAACGTCTCAAGCCGGAAATCCTCAAGGCCTCGCGCAAGCGTCGCATTGCTGCTGGCGCAGGTGTCACGGTGCAGGAGGTGAATCGACTGCTGGCACAGTTCGAGCAGGCGCAAAAAATGATGAAAATGATGAATAAGGGGGGCATGACAAAAATGCTGCGAAGCATGAAGGGAATGCTGCCCGGAATGCGCTAAAGGAACCACTGAACAAGCGCGAAGGCTGCGAGAGATACTGGCCTCGCCTTATTGAGTCGGCGAGCAGACAGTACAAACGTCATACCGGCGGAAGCCGGTATCCAGTTCTGTTCAAAGCCCGCCATTATTGGTTTGGGCTGGATTCCGGGTCAGGCCCGGAGTGACGGGATTCATAGTATTTTCTGGCTGGATCAATAGATCATTCCGCTGGCGGCACTTTTTCGAGACCTTCGATTCGCCGGCCCGGCTTGATGTTTCTTGCGGTAAACCAGCCGAGATTCATCTCGAGCGCATATTTTGCCGCCCCAGCTGAGCTATGCGCCGTGGCCGTGCGAGGCATCATGTCGGCAATGTTAAGAATCACTCCCTTTTCATCCAGGAAAGCAACACTCAAGGGAATGTCCGTGTTCATCATCCACATGCTGTAGCGTTCAGGGTGAGAAAACACGAACAGCATTCCGTCGTTTTCACCCAGGGATTGTCGAAACATCAATCCCTGGACTCGGGTAGATTCCGTATGCGCCACTTCAACCGAAAAAGTGTGGTGGGATATCCTGAGCTGGCGCACCGGCATTTCCGCCCTGCCTGGCGCCGATAAAAGGAAAGCGAGAATAAAGGCGAAGATGCGCATCAGTGCTTCCCGGTACTGCCAAATCCGTTCGCTCCCCGCTCGCTTTGCTCGAAGTCATTCACTACGTTGAAACCAACCTGCACGACGGGTACCACTACGAGTTGCGCAATGCGCTCCATCGGGTTCAACAGGAAAGGCGCTTGTCCCCGGTTCCAGCACGATACGAATATCTGTCCCTGGTAATCCGAATCGATCAACCCGACGAGATTTCCCATCACAATGCCATGCTTGTGACCGAGGCCGGAGCGAGGGAGCACCAGTGCGGCGAGCCCGGGATCAGACAGATGGATTGCGATTCCGGTGGGGATCAGGTGGGCTTCTCCAGGTTGAATGGTCATGACATGCTCGATGCAGGCGCGCAAGTCGAGGCCGGCGGAGCCGGAGGTTGCATAGGCGGGCAACTGGTTTTTCAGGCGCGGATCAAGAATCTTGATGTCTATTTTTTGCATGAACGAAAATTCTGTCTTTTTCATAAAGCGATACTGCGTGAGCGATGAGGCGTCGCGCCTGTTCTATTTTCGACGATTTTGGCAAGGGGTGTTTGCCGGAATCATCGAAGAGTGTCAACGCAACTTCCTCCGCGCCTATCGCCTCCCGGGCGAGATTGGCAGCAAGAAGTGGAAGCTTTTTTCGGCGGCGCTTGGCTTCGGCATTCTCTTCCAGATTTTGAGTCTCTGCAGCAAAACCTATGCAAAACGGCGGATCGGGCAGATTTGCCACGTATTCAAGAATATCAGGATTGGGAACAAGCTCCAGCATGATATTCCTGTCGTTTTTTTTCGTTTTGTGTTCGCTGGCGCTTTTGGGACGATAGTCGGCCACGGCAGCGACGCTTATAAAAAAATCGGCATGTGGGGTTTCGTTTTTTACGGCCACCAGCATGTCCTGCGCGCTTGTCACTCTGACGAGCCGGGCAGCAGGTGGCGCTTCCAGGCAAACCGGACCGGATATGAGAATGACTTCCGCTCCCGCCTCGGCTGCGGCACGCGCCACTGCGTAACCCATTTTGCCGGAACTCGAATTGGTTATGCCCCGAACTGCATCAATCGCTTCAAACGTAGGTCCGGCAGTGATGAGTACGCGCTTGGCCTCCAGCGGTTTGGGCTGAAAAAAAACGTGCACCGTTTCCGCGAGCTCATGCGCTTCGAGCATGCGTCCCATACCGGTTTCGCCACACGCCTGCACTCCGCTTGCAGGACCCAGCACTGTCACGCCGTCCCTGCGCAGCGTGTCGAGATTGCGCTGGGTCGCCGGGTTTTCCCACATCTGCCGATTCATTGCGGGAGCAATCAACAAGGGGCAGACGCGCGCAAGGCATAATGTGGAGAGCAGATCATCCGCAAGGCCGTGAGCAACCTTGGCAATAAAGTCGGCACTGGCGGGTGCAATGACAATTGCATCGACGTTGCGTGAAAGATCAATATGAGCCATGTTGTTGGCTACACTGGCATCCCACAGCTCAGTAAATACGGGTCTACCTGTCAGGGCCTGTAGCGTTGCGGTGCCGACGAAACGACAGGCTGATGCCGTCATGACTGCCTGCACCTCCACGCCACCGCTTATCAAGAGGCGCGCCAGTTCTGCCGCCTTGTATGCCGCAACTCCCCCCGTAAGTCCCAAAAGCACGCGCCTTGCCTCAGGCGCCCTGCCAGTCGTCTCCAACCGAATCACTCCCCAAAAAAGAGGAGTCTAACTCAATACTCCCAAAACTCGCACCGCTTTACAGAGCGATATGTTCTTCAACTACAGTTTTTTCACAAACTGACGTTTAACCTCTGAACAATTCCTCGTTGCATTGCTACATTTATTATGCCGATTTCAGACTGGCCCGAAGCCGAACGTCCGCGGGAAAAACTCCTGAAGAACGGGCCCGCATACCTTTCCGATGCGGAACTGCTGGCGATATTTCTGCGTACGGGCATCGCAGGCAAGAGCGCTGTGGATCTGGCAAGAGAACTGCTCAAACGTTTCAAGGGTTTGAGCGGGCTCTTTGCCGCAGACCAAAGCGCGTTCTGCCAGATGCCGGGAATGGGTCCCGCGAAGTTTGCGCAGTTGCAGGCAGTGCTGGAAATGGCGCGCCGCACACTGGAAGAAGAACTGAAAAGCAGCGATGCGATGAATTCGCCGGGGTCTGTGGGAGCCTATTTGCGCCTCAGCCTCGAAGGGAAGGAGCACGAGGTCTTCGTGAGCATTTTTCTCGATGCGCGGAACAGGGTCATTGCAACCGAAGAACTGTTCCGAGGCACCCTTACACAGACCAGCGTTTACCCGCGTGAAGTGGTAAAACGGGCACTCCATCATAATGCCGCGGGTGTAATCTTTGCACATAATCACCCTTCAGGTGCAGCTGAGCCGAGCCACGCAGATGAGGTTCTCACGCAATCCCTGAAGCAGGCGCTTCTGCTCGTCGGTGTGAGAGTACTGGATCATTTTATTGTTGGAAGGGGCGCGACCATGTCGTTTGCCGAACGAGGATTGATTTGATTTGAGGAAATCCCGAAAACCGGGATATAATATTCGTTTTTCCGCTTTCGGACAGGATCAATCATGGCACGAGTATGTGAAGTTACCGGGAAGAAGCCCATGACCGGCCACCACGTTTCCCACGCGAACAACAAAACAAAGCGGCGTTTTTTGCCCAATCTACAACGCCGCCGCTTCTGGGTTGAAAGTGAGCGTCGCTGGATCAGCCTGCGCGTGTCCAATGAAGCCCTTCGTACCATTGACAAGAATGGCATCGATGCAGTGCTGGCTGAAATGCGCGCACGCCGCGACAGCATCTAAGAGTTTAAAGCGCATTCAGTCAGCAACTCGGCCTGTATCGTTAAGGTAACGAAAAGGTAATCTAAGTAAGGATAAGGACATTACCATGAGAGAAAAAATAAAGCTCGAATCCTCGGCGGGAACGGGCCATTTCTACACCACAACCAAGAACAAGCGCACTACTCCGGAAAAAATCGAAATTACCAAATTCGATCCGGTTGCGCGCAAGCACGTTAAGTACAAGGAAACCAAGCTCAAATAGATTTCCTCGCACCAAGGCCAGGGGAGCCTTGGAAGAAGTATTGTAAAAATATAGCTCAAGAAAATATAGGCTCCCAAAACAGGAAACCCGCCAAATGGCGGGTTTCCTGTTTTGGGAGCCTATGAATTGAGCTCTAATTGAGTAATTGAGTTCTACATAATTTTTCTTAAGCAGCTTTAGAAAGCTTTAAGCATAGCAGCGCAATCTGCGGGAGAAATTCTGCAGCACTTCGATGCCGCTTTCCTCGGCGCGGTGACACCAGTCTTCCAGCTGTTTGACCAGATCATCCTTGGATGAAGCGGAGCGCTGCCACACTGTTATCAATTCCTCGCGCATTTTGTAAACCTTATCCAAAGTGCTCGTCTTGCTCAGCACCAGATTGAGCTTCGCCCGCTCGTCTTCCTGCAGGGTCTTGGAGTCTGCAAGCACCCAACGCTTAAGCGTGGAACGGTCAACGCCAAGATTTGTAGCAGCTTCTTTCAGATGATCAACTTCCTTTGCCAGCGTCTGCTTGAGAGACTGGGCATATTTTGCCAGCACTTCGTAACGATGAGAAATGACTGCTTGCAAAGTATCTGCATCACATTCTGTCTTGGCAGCATCGAGGCGCAGTTTTGGGGCCACCTTCTTCACCTGCGCCAGCCCCATCCATTGAAGTATGCAAATATACATCCAGCCGATATCGAACTCATACCACTTGTTGGACAAGCGCGCGGAAGTGGCATAAGCGTGGTGATTATTGTGCAGTTCCTCTCCGCCAATGAGAATTCCCCAGGGAACGATGTTGGTGCTTGCATCTTCGGCCTGGAAGTTGCGATAACCCCAATAATGCCCTATCCCGTTGATCACGCCCGCAGCCATGATGGGAGCCCATGCCATCTGGATGGCCCAGATGGTGAGACCGATCGGCCCGAACAGGATGAGATCGATGATCAACATCAGCGCCACGCCCTTGCGGCTGTGTTTGTCATAGACATTGCGCTCCATCCAGTCGTCCGGCGTGCCATGGCCATATCTTTCCATGGTTTCCATGTTTTTGGCTTCCTGGCGATAGAGCTCAGATCCCTCCCTCAGCACTTTGGCGATCCCGACTATTTGCGGACTGTGGGGATCATCGACCGTTTCACACTTGGCGTGATGTTTCCGGTGTATTGCTGTCCACTCCTTGGTGACCATCCCGGTCGTGAGCCACAGCCAGAAGCGGAAAAAATGACTGGGCAAGGGATGAAGATCCAGTGAACGATGAGCCTGATGACGATGCAGAAAGATTGTGATACTGGCAATGGTTATATGAGTAAGGCCGAGGATAACGGCGATATAACCCCACCATGGCAAGTCGATAAGACCTAGAGTCATTGTTTGCGACCTTTAGAGTAAGTACGGGTAGAAGCGGTAGTTGCCGGAAAGAAGGGATACGGAAATTTATAGCTAAATGAACGGTTAGTCAAGAAATTATGTGCCTTCCGGAAGCTCGAAGGAGCCCGGGAAAACGGGGGCGGGAAGCACCGGATTGCAGAGACGCGGGAGAGCGTGGACGGCAAGAAACCGGATTCTTCCCGGAGACAATACCAGCTTATTTAGCGACTATTATCGACCAGTAATTGTTCCAGATCAATGCGGACTGATTCCGCCGTGGCAGCCTTTAACGTTCGTCGCATCTGGCCCAGGGCGTCTGTATGTCTGCTTTTGCTTATCGCTGCGCAGCAGTCGGAAGGAATGTGGATATCAAAACCGCGCAGATAGGCATCGTTGGCGGTAAACAGTACGCAGGAATCCGTGGTAAGGCCGCAAAGAATGAGCTTTTTTGCGTGCAGGCTCTGGAGCAGAAGATCCAGAGGCGTCTGGAAAAAGCCCGAATGCCTCGGCTTGAGAACAAAGTAATCATCCTGTTGGGGAGCAAGCTCACGGGCAACCGGAGCTCCGCAGACACCGTCTTTTACACAACGCGACACGAGATGTTTGAAATCGGATTGCCATTGTCCGAAGTTGTCGTTCACGTACAGACAAGGAATGCCGAGTTTCTTGGCTTCAGCTTTAAAGGACGAGATGTTTCGCGCCATTGGCGCTGCGTATTCAACGAGCTGTTGTCCACTCTCGAATTCCAGATCATTGATGACATCGATTAAAAGAAGCGCAACGGGGCATTCATGAAGCACGCAGCTATCGTTCATTGCTCAGAACCGCTGTTCATATCGGCTTGGCCACCATCAGGTAAAACACAGCAACCAGTGCAACAAATGCAGGAATACCCAATCCGATCCAGAACCGGAAGTACTGCCAGTACAAGAGCGGCAACTCATCCTTTCTGTTGCTCGCATCGGCAGCGAGCCGGTGCATCCGTATCTGGAGCCACACCACCGGAAGCCAGCAAGCTCCCGCGATCAGGTATAAAACTGTCGACCACATTACCCACCTGCTCGTCACGGGAATTCCTGCCAGGTAGACGAGATAAAAACCTGTAAGCGGCTGAATGATGATGGTCGTCGCCGTGAATATCCAGTCAGCGGTAACGACATTTCTGGTAACTGCAGCAGCAATGGCGGAGTCGCGCGTCAGGCTCGCCGAAAACATATAAAAGGCTGTGCCTATGCCCGTACCGAACAGTAATGTCGATGAAAGGATGTGCAGCCACTTTACAATAATGTAGTCGTTCACTGTCCCTCCAGCTCGATCATCGTTTCTCCAATTCGTACAGCAACAGGATGACTGCAAGGATGGGCAGATTTTTTATCAACGGACCGAAGGGATGCAGCCAGAACTCGGGAAGAAAAAGAGTGATCGCAACCATGTAGACGCCAATGAGGGTGACCTGAGCTATCCAGAGTAACCGGCGATTGCGCAGAAAAAGGGTTCCGAACCCAAAGGCAATATCCATTGCCGCAGCACCGTAAAGCGCTATGGGCGCAAGACTGCCGGTAATTCCCACACGGGCAAGCAAGACATAGCTTTCTTCTACCGGATAAATTCCCATCGATACCGCACCGGCCACAAACCATACTGCTGCCAGTGACACACGCAGCACGATCTGCAACCAGCCAAGGAGCGCCGACAAGCGCAGTGCCTTCACTTCCCACTGTGAGGCAAATTCCCGTACAGGTCGGGGATTGCGACCGAGCAGCGCGTGCGCCGTGGCAGGATCGGCGATGTTCCCCCGCTGAAGCATCTGCCATGTTTCCAGGTCCAGCAAACCCTTCCCGAGCCGCTGGCCTATTCGCGCACTGAACTCGACAAATCCGGCAGGGACCGGCAGAAATCTGGCAGGCCCCAACCCCATCAGATGCCGCAGTTCACCCAGGTAGTCTCGAAAGGTGATGGGTTCCGGCCCCACCAGAGGGACACGCTGGCCAAGATACCGGTCGGTTTCGAGGAGCATCACCACGGCTTGCGTCAGGTCGTCAATATGAATCGGTTGTATCCGTTGATCTCCCGATCCGGGCAGCGGAATAACCGGCAGGCTCGCAATGAGGTTGAACAGTTGCGCGCTTGTCCCACCCGGTCCGTATACGAGCGATGGCTGTACAACCACGCTCTTGTTCCTCTTGTTCCCCTTGTTCCGAGGGGCAAGCAATGCATCGTCTGCGGCCTTCTTGCTGAGGTGATACTGGCTGCGCGCATTTTCGTCCGCACCGAGCGCGGATATCTGCACGACCTTCACATTTGCTGCTTCGCAAGCCGCAAATAGCGCTCTCGGAGCACGATCATGCAGCGCCTGGAAGGTTTGCCTCCCATGCTCCCGCAATATTCCAACCGCATTTATCACCACATCGATGCCGGCAAGGCGTTTTTTCCAGATCTCCATATCGAAATCGCGCGTAAAATCTGCCGCGATATAAGTAAGCTGAGATTCCTTCGGATCCCTTATATCCTCTGGCTGGCCTTGCCGGGTGGCGCATACGATTCTGTGTCCCGCAGCAGCCAATGCCACAACCAGATGGCTGCCGATGAAGCCGGAAGCGCCGGTAATCAAGATGGTGGACATATCAGATAATCAGATATACTGGAATTAAGATTGTATAGACAGATCGGATTTTTTCGCGCGGGATTTTCATATCTTTACAGAATGGAAATAAAGTATGGATCCAGTCATGACTGAGCCTGAAAAAACCTGGAGCAGTGCAATTTTTAACGGCCTCGTTTCCGGTACTGTGGCGAGCGTTGTGTCGACCGTTGCGCTCTCGATCCTGGGCAAGGCGGAATTGGACAAGTTTGCCGCCCCTGTAAACGGGCCCAGTCAGTGGATATGGGGAAGACATGCTCCCTATCAGGACCATTTCAGCCTTCGGTACACGCTTATCGGCTACGCAGTACACCACGTTGCGTCCGTATTCTGGGCAACCTGGTATGAAAAGCTTCGTCAGCAACTCCCGCCTGCTAAAAGCACTGCAGCCGTGCTTGCTCCAGCTGTCGCAACAGCCGCCGCGGCTTATGCCGTCGATTTTCACTTTACGCCGAAACATCTAACGCCCCGGCTCACGCCGGGGTTTGAGCATCGGCTTTCCCAGCCTTCCCTGCTCATCGTCTATGGAACCTTCGCACTCGGATTGGCCGGAACTGCCCTGCTCGCGCGGCAGCATCCTCGTCGAAGGTATACCGCAAGCAGGATTGCACCGCCGCTAAACTCTGTCCGCAGAAAGTCAGGCGTCGCTGCATTCAGGAAACGCTGACTCCCGTTTCCCGGGCAGCAGTGTTTTACGCGATACTGTTGCCACTCTACCTCAATGGCAGAGGCTCGGAATGTGCGTTATCGCACTGAGGAAACCCAAGCGATTCCCTATATTCATTGCAGGTTTCCTCTCTGTCCTGTCGCGATCTGAGTACGCCGTGGGCTCGTCTCCCTGCCATATTTACACAGCTCAGACCCACAACCAAAGTTCCCTGATCAAAGAAAGGCATGATTGATTGGTCTCGTCTTTTTGGCTTTTCCGTAAATCCTGCCGAAATCATCCTGCGAGGAACAGTCATCTACTGGTTCATCTTTTTGCTGTTCAGGCTAGTACTTCGCCGCGATGTAGGTGCTATCGCCATTGCAGATGTGATGCTGCTTGTGCTGATAGCCGATGCTGCCAGCAACGGCATGTCCGGGAATTACGACTCCATCACAGATGGCTGCCTCCTTATTGCTACCCTTGCCGGCTGGAATTATCTCCTGGACTTGCTGAGCTTCCATTTTCCCTCCATCCGCCGCATCGTTCAGCTGCCTCCACTGGCGCTCATACAAAATGGCAAAATCCAGCGCAAAGCCATGCGGCGTGAGTTGATTACTACCGAGGAATTAAAATCCAAATTGCGGGAACAGGGTATCGAGGATTTCAGTGAGGTAAAAATGGCGCATCTTGAAGAAGATGGCGAAATCAGCATATTGCGAAATGATGCCAGGGAACCGGAAAACCCACCCGGCAAGCCTAAAAGTAAAAAAACTATTTAGGAAAGCCTGATGGATGAAGAGGAAGCGTTAGAGTTCGCCCAGCACCTGGCCGATGTGTCCCGATCCATTGCGCTACGATATTTCCGCACTTCGCTGGATATCCACTGGAAGGAAGACGGGAGCCCCGTGACGATTGCAGATTGCAAGATCGAAAGCACGCTGCCTAGCGCAATACGTGATCGATATCCGGACCATGGCATTATCGGGGAAGAATATGACTGCACTCCCGGGGCACGCTATAGCTGGATACTGGATCCGATTGACGGGACGAAGAGCTTCACAATGGGAAACCCGCTGTTCGGGACACTCATTGGCCTGCTGGATGACGGTCAACCTATCGCCGGATTGGTCGATCTTCCTGCAATGGGAGAGCGGTGGGGTGGAACGGGCAGAAGGACAATATTCACGGATGGGATCAGCAATGGCCAAGCGAATGTCAGCGGCTGCCGTTCCATTGATGCAGCCCGGCTTTATATCATGGCCCCGCCTGGAGCCGATTCTGATGAGAAATATGCAGGGATCGAGACATTGTACCGCGTCGCCGCCATCACCCGTCCTGTTTGCGACTGCTATGCATACGGCTTGCTCGCCTCCGGCTATTGTGACCTGGTGGTCGAGGACAACCTGGAGCCTTGCGATTACCTGCCACTCGTGCCGATAATTAACGGCGCGGGCGGACAGATTACAGACTGGACAGGAAAACCCCTCACCTTGAATTCGGATGGACGAATCATTGCCGCTTCCACTGAGCACCTTCTGGAAGCGGCAATAGAGGTGCTTCACAATTCGCTCGCGGCAGCGGATTCAGTCACCGGATAGTTCTCGCGTGCTGTTAGTGCGATTCCGCACCGAAAATCATATCTTCCCGAAATAGAATCCGTTTTCGATCGGTTGGTTATTTCCTGAAACCATTATGGGAGCAGCCATGAAACCTTCAAAATTTGTGACTCAATCCTTGCTCCTGGCAGGCACAGTTTTCCTGGCGCCAATGGCAATTCACGCGCAGATTGCGCCGGGACCGGGAGGTTCCATCGTCGGGCAACCGCCCGGCCAGGGAATGTCGCCGGGGGGTGGCTACATCGTCGGGCAGCCGCCTCCCCCACCTACCCGCCCCATCCCGGAACAACCCTCGATGAGACAAAACGATTCCACGCCGCCCCCGCTCGTCCCGGGACAGATCGGTCCGGTACAGCCCGGCTCTCCACCCAGCGGCTTGATGAGTGGACGCGATGCGGCCAAGGAGAGGCTCAACCGTACAATCAGAGAAGGAGCGGACCTGGATCGAAACGGAATAATAAGTCCGGAAGAAGCCAGCAGGATACCGCCAGGTTCCCCTTAGCCGAGATAGCGAGATAAATCTGGCGTGGGGATTAGCCGAGTCCTCGAACCAACCCGTCCCGCACGTCTGGTAAACCGCTATCGCCCTTCAAAGGAAAAGCCAATGCGCGCAGTCACCTATCATGGAAGCTACGATGTTCGCGTGGATACCGTACCCGACCCGATACTTCAGGAACCGGACGACATTGTCCTGAAGATTACGGCCACCGCGATCTGCGGATCAGACTTGCACCTGTATCGGGGCAAAATGCCGGAACTCAAGAATGGCGACATACTCGGCCATGAGTTTATGGGAACAGTCGTCGATGCGGGCTCGGGGATTACAGCGTTGCAAAAAGGCGATCGGGTGGTGGTCCCCTTCGTTATCGCCTGCGGACAATGCTTCTTCTGCGAGAGGCAATTATATGCCGCTTGTGAAACGACCAATCCGGATCGGGGCGCAATCATGAACAGAAAAAACGTACGTTCAGGTGCTGCCTTTTTTGGCTATACCCACCTCTATGGTGGGGTGCCCGGAGGGCAGGCTGAATATGTACGAGTGCCGAAGGCAAACGTGGGACCAATCAAGATCCCCGAAACGCTTCCGGATGAGAAAGTCCTGTTCCTGAGCGATATTTTACCGACCGGCTATCAGGCTGTTCTGAATGCAGATATAGGCCCAGGTTCCAGCGTAGCGATTTTTGGCGCGGGTCCGGTGGGATTGATGTCGGCAGCTTGCGCGCGGCTTCTTGGGGCGGAAACAATTTTCATGGTCGACCATCATCCGTATCGACTCGAATTCGCTCGCCAAACATATGACATACTTCCCATCAATTTCGATGAAGTCGATCCTGCCGAGGTCATTGTCGAGAAAACTTCTTACAGAGGTGTCGATGCGGCCATCGATGCAATAGGATTTGAAGCCAAAGGCAGCGCACTCGAGACCGTCATGACCAACCTGAAACTGGAAGGCAGTAGCGGCGTGGCCTTGCGCCAATGCATTGCAGCAGTAAGGCGGGGCGGCACGATCAGCGTGCCGGGAGTGTATGCGGGTTTTATCCATGCCTTCCTTTTCGGTGATGCTTTCGAGAAAGGCCTGACCTTCAGAATGGGGCAAACTCATGTCCAGCGCTTCCTCCCCGAACTGCTGGAACATATCGAATCCGGAAAGCTGCAACCGGATATCATCATCAGTCACCGGATGCCGCTTGCTGAAGCAGCTACCGCATATAAAATCTTCGAAAAAAAGGAAGACGACTGCCGCAAGGTTGTCCTGACGCCCTGACACCTCACACACATCGAAGAGCGTTTCGCGTTCCCGTTCGCCCTGAGCCCTTCGTTCCCCGTTCGTCCTGAGCCCTTCATCTCGTTCACCCTGATCCTGAGCTGGAAGGATCGAAGGGGCGGACTGGGCTCAGGATAGGCCCTTCGTCAGACTCCGGACATCACTGACGAAGGGTATCTGGTATCTCCATTTGTACCACTGCCCCAACCCGATCTACAAAATCAAACCATCATTCGTCCGAGCCTTGTTTGCTATGCTGCGGGGTTGCGGGTCAATACGACGAAGAGTATTCCTGTCCGGTTTACCGGCTGATAGATGTGCCGGTGAGGAAGGGCGGGATGTGATTTTCTCCCCACAGACAGCGCTATTCGATGAGGTGCTGAAAGTTTCCATCGGGCGAACCGACCGCCATTTCACGAGATATCAGTTGTAAAAGAAATGGTGTAAATACATGGGTGGCGACAAAACCGGCATTTCCATGTAGATGGACCAGATGGAGGATCAAGTCAGTGAAAGTGTATGTGGGGCGCAGAATACTCACCCGGTTGCTCATGCCTGCGGAGGCAGCTGAAACCGCTTTCCCATTACTGGCAGCACGCGCATTGCGTGCCTTTGGCGATGGCTATGTTGCCGTACTTTTGCCAGCTTATCTGCTGGCGCTGGGATTTGATCAATTGGATGTAGGCTTTTTAACTACGGCAACGTTAGCCGGATCAGCTTTGGCGATTCTGGGGGTCGGTACAATTGGCTACAGATGGACAGCTCGTCGACTGTTGCTATCCGCTGCCTTGTTGATGGCAGTTACCGGTCTTGGCTTTGCGAGCATCTCGTCGTTTTGGCCACTGTTTGTTGTCGCATTCGTAGGAACACTTAATCCTGGTTCGAGCGATATAAGTGTGTTTTTGCCACTTGAACATGCCCACTTGGCACAAGCGGCCAGAGGCAACGCACGAATCACACTGTTTGCACGTTATTCACTTATTGGCTCGCTGAGCGCTGCTGTAGGTGCTTCAGCCGCCGTCATTCCGTCCTGGCTCGTGTCGGGGTGGCCGGGTCTTTCATTAATTGACGGCCTTCGCGGAATGTTCGTGCTGTATGGTCTACTCGGCGGGGCAGTCTGGCTGCTCTATCGGACTCTCCCGGCGATCGAGGTTCAGACTTCTCCGCTACCACACCCGTTGGGCGCATCGCGCCGCATTGTGTTCAAGCTAGCCACGTTATTCAGCATTGATGCGTTTGCGGGGGGATTGTTGGGAAATTCGCTGCTAACGCTCTGGCTTTTTGAGCGGTTTGGACTATCGCTCGCGCAAGCCGGAACATTCTTCTTCTGCGCGGGGCTCTTATCTGCCGGATCCCAGCTTGCTGCACCAGTCGTCGCGCGCAGGATCGGGCTGCTCAACACAATGGTCTTCACTCACCTCCCTGCTAATGTGTGCCTCATTTTTGCTGCGATTGCCCCCAATCTTGAGGGCGCGCTCGCTCTGCTGTTCGTACGGAGCGCATTATCGCAGATGGACGTGCCGACACGTGCTGCCTATGTAATGGCGGTGGTCACGTCTGCAGAGCGCACTGCCGCTGCAAGCTTCACCACAGTGTCCCGCAGCCTTGCTTCGATCGCCAGCCCAACCCTGACCGGAGCCTTGCTGGCCAGCGGACTGCTGAGCGCACCTTTGATTGCTTGTGGAGCTTTGAAGATTGCTTACGATCTGGCCTTGTTAATATCCTTTAGACGCCTGGATGTTCCGCTGGATTGAGATTGAAAGGATTGGTTTTCGGTCACGGTAAGGGCAAGTCTGTCCTTCAGTTCAGGGATAGAAACAAAACCATCAAATTACCAAAGACCCATCAACGTTTCATTGCCCCATGCACCTTCCGGCCATACCGACTTGAACTCTCCTGTGATCGCCTCCCCTCTCTTGTAGCCAAAATCACCTGTTGTCATAAAACAGCCACAAAGCTGAAATGGTATGGACATATCTGGGCAGTATTCTCCCGCTGGGTTTCTATAAAAAGACGGTAAGGATGTCGCCAGGAGCGGCTCCTGATCCACTTGCGGAGAACAAAATGCTGAAATTGCTGGGTATTGAGATAGTAGTAGTGGTGGTGGTATTGGGTGTGCTGCTTGGAGCGGCCAGCGTGGTACATGCTGAACCGATTATAAAAATTGATGGTTCCAGCACTGTTTTTCCCATTACAGAGGCAGTGGCCGAGGATTTTCAAATAGCCATGAAAGGTGCGGCTAAAGTCACAGTTGGTATTTCAGGCACGGGGGGAGGGTTCAAGAAATTTTGCCGGGGTGAAATAGATATCGCCAATGCTTCGCGCCCTATCCTGAAAAAAGAAATGGACAATTGTAAAACCGCCGGGGTTCAATACGTTGAAATGCCCCTGGCTTTCGATGCTTTGACGGTTGTGGTGAACCCAAAAAATGATTGGGTTAAAACCATTACGGTTGCAGAATTAAAGAAGATTTGGGAGCCGGACGCCCAGGGGAAAATAACCCGATGGAATCAAGTAAACTCGGCATGGCCTGATGAACCGATAAAGCTCTACGGCCCGGGAGCGGATTCCGGTACCTTTGACTACTTTACGGAAGCCGTCGTCGGAAAGGCGAAATCAAGTCGGGGGGATTACACCGCTTCGGAAGACGACAACGTGTTGGTACAGGGGGTAGCGAGCGATAAAAACGCACTTGGGTATTTTGGCTTTGCTTACTACAACGAAAATCAGAAAAAGCTTGAAGCGCTTCCTGTTGATGGAGGCAAAGGCGGCGTTCTCCCGTCCCTTAAAACGGTGGAAGATGGAAGCTATCAGCCATTGTCTCGCCCGATTTTTATTGACATCAACATCAAGGCGGCAGAAAAACCCGAAGTCAGGAAATTTGTTGAGTTCTATATGAAAAATGCGCCGGCTCTGGTGAGAGAAGTCAAATACTTTCCACTGCCAGCTCAAGCGTATACCACTAGCCTGGAACACCTGCACAAGAAGAAGCTTGGCACAGTATTTAACGGCCAGCCGGAAGTTGGGCTCAAGATCGATGAACTGCTCAAGCGTGAGGCCAGCCTGTAATACGACGAAAAAGATGAGGGGGAAACTGCAATATTCACCGCTATTTAAGCCTTTTTGGTTGAACCTCGTGCCTGACCAGCAATACCTATCTGATAAGGCCTCGTTACTCTGCGTCCCCCTCTTTCCGCTACCCATAGGCTAACAGCCGCAGAATCAAGTCCGGGATTCTCTAAGGTACTTACACCTCAACCTTATCCTTGCTTCCTACCTTTGGAAATACCCTACAACGTGCATCAAATCCTGACACAGCGCAACTGACAATACTCGATATTCTCAGTTGTTTCCAATGAACTGGCGCCTAAGTCCTTAAAAATGCTGTAACAAATACCCAGTACGATGTCTGACCGAATCCTATCGCACTGGAGTGAATCATGTTTGAATATGCTGTGTATGTACGGACCAAAGAGGGCTACGTCGAGCGCATGAATAATATTATTTATAACTTCCCTTACGATCCGCAAGAAGCCTATGGTTCTTTAGCCCCCTATGTGCACGAAGAAAAGCTCGTCGGTTTTCCTGAATCCCTAGTGCTCTGGGAAAACACTATAGGACCGAGTGTAGGCATAGCTCCTATTAACCCTCCTTCTCACTCTGCGGATGGTGCCCTCTTCCCCGCCTTATTGATGGGCTAGAGTTCCTGGCTGCTAACGTCAATTCCTGTGCCTAATCTGCCTATGGGATATTAATTGTGGGACCCATCTTATCCCTTTGGCGATGTCCTTTTCCTGTGTCTTTAGGAGTGTAAACGAACCCGGCCTACGACCCTGCCTCCCTTGTTCAGTAGGCCGGGTTCTTTTTTTTGTTTCTGCAGAGGTTAAAGGCTGGCCCACATCAACTCTCTGCATGATCCGATCCTCATCTGGCAGCTGTATCGTTTAAGAAACAGCAAACGGGGAAGAGAAAGATTCTCGCATTTCAGGCTGTGAACCCTCGCACAAAATCTCGCTAGCAAGAAAGCTTGAAGGGATTTGGAAAGAATCCCCTTACACCGCCTCCTTCAGCCAGCTCCTTTCTTAAAATTCTGTAAGTAGCGCTACCCCTCCGTCACAGGCAAAGCTCAGCTGCCGTTCGTCGTACATTGGGGCCATGATAGGGAGTATCTGGGCGTTCGGCTCAATCGTCATGGCTCAACCCTACCTTTTGTCATAAAACAGTTACAAAAGGGTAATAAGGTCGTCATTTCCCTTACATATCCTTGCCCCCGGTTTTTACCAATAAAACATGACCAATCAACACTACAACCGGGAGCATATCTTTGAAATTTTCAAAACTTGTATTGGCAGCGGCTGCTGCCTTGGGAGCAAGCACATCATCTTTGGTTTTTGCGATTGATCTTTATGTTGACACCAAAACCAAGCACATATTTGCAGAGCCCGGGCCTGACCGGCAACCGCTGGGTACCTATGAAAGAGTCCAAGGTACACCATCAAATAACGCCACGCCCGCGCCGGAGGCAGAGAGAATCGGTCAGTCACTGCCTGGAGACAGAAACGCGAGAATAAAAGAAAAAGCAGAACGTGCGCAGCTCGTTGGCAAGGTTGAGTCTCTTGAGGAACGTTTCAAGGAAAGCGAAAAGCAACTCAAGCTGGATAAAAACGGCCTGCAATTTGAAACAGCAGACAAGAACTTCAAGTTCAAGATCGGGGGCCGGATTCATACGGATTACACGCACAGCAGTAATGATCATTTTTTTAGAGGCGGGGTTCCGGTTCAAGCCAATGATGGCGCAGAGCTGCGCAGGGGGCGACTGGAGTTTGCAGGCACTTTCTTTAAAGATTGGGATTTCAAGAGCCAGGTCGACTTCGCTGATAACCAAGTCGGCGTCAAGGACATGTTTATCTCATATAGAGGGCTGGATTTCGCAAAGGTCAACGTCGGCCATCAGAAACAGGCTTTCAGCCGCGAGTTACAGGAAAGCTCCAACGATCTCATGTTTATGGAAAGATCGTTAATGAATGTGCTCAATGCGCCACTCGTAGACCGCGCTATGGGTGTAAACCTGTCAAGTAGAGGTAAGAACTGGACCGGACAGGTCGGGCTTTATGGGGAGTCAATCGACGCCAATAACGACAGTTTGGATGAAAGTTGGGGAACCAATTCGCGCATCACTTTTGCACCCATTGATGAAAAGACAAGGATTGTCCATTTGGGGGTGGCAGGGAACTATCGCAGACCGAGTGGCAGGGGCCAGTTATTTGGTCCCTCAAATGGCGTGAGATTCAGGCATGAAACCTCGCATATAACCAACCTCTTTCCAATTGATTCGGGTGCCCTGGGAAATGTCGAGGACATTAAGATGCTGGGCCTGGAGGCCAGCGGCGTATATGGACCTTTCAGCGTAGGAGGCGAGTATACCCATAGCTGGATTGGCCGTAGAAACGGCCTGGATTCACTGAGCTTCCATGGATGGTACGGAGAAGCTGCGTGGACACTTACAGGAGAATCGCGCCAGTACAAAGAAGGAAAGTTTCACAGAGTGGAGCCAACCCGGAATCTCAGTTTTTCCAAGGGCGGATGGGGCGCATGGGAACTCGCGGCGCGTATCGCCGGAGTAGACCTGAATGATGGCGTCTTCAGGGCAGGAGAGATGAAAAACTTTACCGCCGCCCTGAACTGGTACGTGAACAGCAACATTCGCTTCATGTTCAATTACGACAGGATATTGGAAATCAAGGATTCGCCCCTAATCACGGCAAG
Source organism: Nitrosospira sp. CT (assembly GCF_059489795.1). Classification (NCBI taxonomy): domain Bacteria; kingdom Pseudomonadati; phylum Pseudomonadota; class Betaproteobacteria; order Nitrosomonadales; family Nitrosomonadaceae; genus Nitrosospira; species Nitrosospira sp. CT. The sequence goes on along the minus strand of NZ_JCAHZJ010000077.1, from coordinate 76,347 downwards.
CGGGGGCAAGCCGGATGACCTGAATACTTTCATGTTCCGCAGTCAAATAGCCTTCTGATTCCGATTCGCCTGAGGATGCGCGTGAAATCACGGATCAGTGGCTTAAACCTGTAACGAAGAACAGCCCGAATGCCGCTGAAATGAGGATTTTCTGCCTGATGTGTTTCCCGCCATGGATGATATGTTATGAAAAAACGAAGATACATTGATCTGTACGGCTATACAGCAGACGAGTTCGACCCCTTGCTGGAAAGAGGTATTAACAAGAAGCTGCGCTCTGCCGGAAAATCCCGATCGGAGTTGGACATGTCCACTGTCTTTGTGGCTTATGAAGATGAGACTCGCAAACTTCCTCGCCGTAGACTCCGCGAAATGCGGATTGCCGCCTGAGTTCTGGCTTCTATAACTGGAAGCTTCACTTCAAAAGCCGCTAACCAGTGGTTTTTTAAAAACTCTCTCCAAACCAGGAATAGGGTTTGATGAAAGTCCCTGTAGCAATGAAGCATCATGCCTCCGTTACAGGGGCTTTTTTGTGCCCATGAAAATCAAAGCTCTTCCCTTCCATTTGTAATTGCCGCTTGACAATAGACTCCGCGACTCCGGGCGCCCTTAAGAGGGTCGATCTTCTTGCCGAATGGGCCACTGATATTTTAGCGCAGGATTTCCGGAAAGGCTCTTATCCTTCAGTCTATACCTCCACCATCGTGTTTCTGGTAAGGAAAGGCAATTCTAAGAAACTCAAGGATTGGAGTGATCTGGCACAATCCGATATAAAAGTAGTTACCGCAAACCCAAAGCTGTCGGAAAGGGGTCGCTGGAATTATCTTGCCACCTGGGATCCGCGCTTAGGCAATCAGGTGGCAACGAACAAGCTGCGCGTGAATTTGTTAGCCAATTGTATGCCAACGCCCAGATGGTGGATTACGAGGGTAAAAAGCCGGGAAACGCGACTGCTGCCTTTGTCTTTCTCAATACAGGCGATGTACTCCTCACGTGGGAAAATGAAGCTCACCTGATCGTTCAGGATAGCGGAAAGGATGAGTTTGAAATCGTTACCCCATCCATATCAATAGTGGCTGGATCCGTGACAAGTGTCGTGGACAAAGCTGCGCACCGGAAAGGCTCACGCGGTGTAGCAGCTTCATACAATCAGTCACCGGATGCCGCTTGCTGAAGCGGCATCCGCATATAAAATCTTCGAAAAAAAGAAGACGACTGTCGCAAGGTTGTCCTGACACCCCACACACGCCGAAAAGCGTTTTGCGTTCCCGCTCGCCCTGCCCCCTTCGTTTTCATCCGCCCTGAGCCCGTCATCTTCTCCGTTCGCCCTGAATCCTTCAGCAGCGCAGCGAGGCAGAAACGGAGCAAAACCGGACACCAAAACGCTGCCGAGGAAAGAGCCTGACAAGAATCTTTGTTCAAAAAATCGGCAGCGTACCTATTTAACTCGGCGAGCAAACAGTACAAACGTCATACCGGCGAAAGCCGGTATCCATTGACGTCATGTCAGTTCGCCCTGCACTCGTCCAAGGATCGGATAAATGATCTCACGATAGAACTCGAAGTGCTGTACGAGGGATGTATGAATTGTTCGTTATCGCACAGTAGCTTCCCCTAAAAACCCTGATCATAGCGGCAATCACCTGCGCTGGCCGAGAAATAAGAATGCGAAAATCATCATAATCGGTTCGCGAAGCCCCCCGACGGTTTGCTCCCAGGCTCATTGTTCGATGAACACGATCAATAACAAAACATTCCTTTCTTTCTGGCAGGCAGGCTATGAAGGTTCGGACCACATCAATGGTGAGGGGGTACCCTTATCCATGAATCACGCCACGCAGCATGCGGATCTGGCATATCACGATTATTCGCTACTACAGGATTTTGGGATCGGAACGGTCCGCGAAAGCGTGGGTTGGCGGTCAGTGGAAAAAGAGGGGCGTTTCGATTTTTCGTCTGTCGAATTACGTGCGCGTGCGGCTCGAGACCGTGGCTTACAGGTCATATGGACGTTATGCCATTACGGCTGGCCGGATGATATATATCCCTATTCGCCTGATTTCATTGATCGGTTTTCGCTGTTTTGTTCTCGGGTAGTGGAATATCTCGAATCATTTTCGACCAGCAACGTTGTTTCCGTTTACACGCCGATCAACGAAATCTCCTTCACCAGTTGGGCATCTGCGCGAAACCGGTTCATGTGCGCTAATCCCCATGATGACGACGGAGCGGAGTTGAAACGGCAGTTGGTGCGAGCAACGCTGAAAGGTTGCGAGGAAATCTGGAAAATCAGCCCTTCCGCTCGCATTCTTCATTGCGATCCGCTGATACACGTCGTTGCCCCTGATGACCGGCCTGATCTCGAGGATCATGCAGAGATGTACAGGCAATCCCAATTCGAAGCTTGGGACATGATCTGCGGACGCATGGAGCCTGAGCTGGGGGGCGCCCCCCACTTTCTGGACCTGATCGGGGTTAACTACTACCACAGCAACCAATGGGAATCTAGCGGCGACAAATGGGAGGCAAGTCTCCCTCTCTTCTGGCACCTCGATCATCCCCGCCGCGTTCCATTGTATGACCTTCTAAACGAGGTTTATCACCGCTATCACCGCCCAGTTTTAATCTCGGAAACCAGCCATGTCGGAAGCGGCAGGGGTGCGTGGATCAAGGAAGTGGCTCAACATGCGGTAATGGCTAAACGGTTCGGTGTGGATCTGCAGGGAATCTGCCTGTACCCCATCGTGGATCGGCCGGATTGGGATAACCCGGAACATTGGCATAAAAGCGGTCTATGGGAAGTAGATATCAAGGGGGAAAAAGAGACGCATTGCCATCGGATTTTATCGCAGACATATGCGGTTGGCTTAAGAGGCGCTCAACGGCTGACTGAGAATTTTTTTTCACATTGCCTTTCAATTCAAGCCTCATCTAACGCTCCAGGAACCCCAATGACGACAATTATTGTTTTTTCCCACCTGCGCTGGGACTTTGTATATCAACGGCCCCAACATCTTCTCTCCCGCCTTGCCGAAAACTACAAAATTGTTTTCATTGAAGAGCCGGCTCTGCACCAGCAAGACAGTTTCCTCGAATACTCCCAACCCGTGCCGAATATTACCGTGGTCAAGCCTCACACGCCGGTCGCTGCATCGGGTTTTCATGATGAGCAACTGCCGCATCTGATCAAACTCATGCGGGAATTCGTTGTTCTGGAAGAAGACCACATCGCCTGGTTCTATACCCCGATGGCGTTACCACTGCTGCGGGAGCTGCAACCCTCCCTGGTTATCTATGATTGCATGGACGAACTGGCTGCTTTCAAGAATCCGCCAAAGCAAATGCTTCAACGGGAAAATGCGCTGCTGAGAGTTGCTGACCTCGTTTTTACCGGCGGCCCAAGCCTCTACCGGGCAAAGCAGGCACGCCATCCGAACGTGCACTGCTTTCCCAGCAGTGTAGACATCGTACATTTTGAACAGGCAAGGGATCGGAGCAATCGTCATCCGGCTCATGAGGACATACCCGGCCCCCGGCTCGGCTATTATGGCGTGATCGATGAGCGGCTTGATCTGGAACTCATCGATCGCCTGGCGGAGGCGCACCCGCAATGGCAGATCGTCCTGGTTGGGCCCGTCGCGAAGATCAGCCGAAGCGCATTGCCACGACGGCATAACATCCACTACCTGGGTCAACAGCCTTATAAAGCTCTGCCGCATTTTCTGGCTGGCTGGAACGTATGTTTGCTGCCGTTTGCACTGAATGAATCCACGCGCTTCATCAGTCCGACCAAGACACTGGAGTACATGGCTGCCGAATTGCCCATAGTCAGCACACCCGTTGCAGATGTAGTGGAACTGTATGGGGAAGTCGTATCGATTGCAGATACACCACAGGCTTTCATTCGGGCTTGTGAGGATGCATTGCTGACCACACCCGAAGACAATACGCAAACCATTATGAGGATGCGGAAAATGGTATCGGCAACCTCATGGAATACAACCGCGGAAAAAATGCATGAGCTCATGCAGAATGTCGTCCTGCAAAACGAGGGGGCAAAGAGGGGCGTACGCCGCTTCATAGAGCCCGAGTCCTCCATCCACCGGGATATTGAACCTGTCTCTGCCGAAGACAGGAAGTGTGTCATTATCGGGGCGGGACCTACCGGATTGAGTGCCGCTTATCACCTTGATGAAGAAACGCTGCTGCTGGACAAGAACCCGATTGTGGGCGGATGGTGCCGCTCGATTGAAGACAAGGGTTTCACCTTTGATCACGCCGGTCACATCATGTTTTCAAACGACGCCTACGTTCATCAGCTCTACAAGGTCCTGCTCGGCGATAACGTCCATTGGCAAAACCGTGAAGCCTGGGTTTACAGCAAAGGCGTTCATACCCGTTACCCATTCCAGGGGGCCCTCTATGGGCTGCCGGCGGATGTCATCAGGGAATGTATCGTCGGAGCGATGGAAGCACGTTATGGCGCGTTAAAGACTCCGCAAGCAAAATCAATGGAAGGAGCCTGCCAGGGTACGGATGGCGCCGCTGCCGTTGTATCCGACTGCTGCGCGGATGGGACCGGGAGTATAGCGCCCGAGTCCGGCAAAGTACGAGGGGCCGAAGGCGTGGTTGAAAGAAGCAAAGTGGAAAACTTTGAAGATTTCATCTATCGGGTGTGGGGGGCAGGTATCGCGAAACATTTTGCGGTCCCTTACAACAGAAAACTCTGGACAGTTCCACTGACAGAAATGGAAACTTCCTGGCTTGGGGGCCGGGTACCCCTGCCCGACCTGGAGGAAATCATAGAAGGCGCACTACGGCCTGTCGCCAAACCAATGGGACCCAATGCGCGCTTTGGTTACCCTCTTCGGGGGGGATTTCAGGCCATGATGTCCGGCTTTGTTCCTCATATCAAAGGCGCCATTGAACTGAACGCAGATGTCGCCCGCATTTCACCGGACCAACACTTGATTACATTGGCGGATGGAAGGCGCTACCGGTACCAGTACCTGCTCAGCACGATCCCGCTGCCTGAACTGATCCGCAGCATTGGCGATGAAGCGCCTTCGCCAATCAAAAAAGCGGCAGCTGCGTTGCGCCACGTTTCGGTGCGCTGCGTCAACCTGGGTATCGGCAGGGAAAACATTTCAGACAAGCACTGGATCTATTATCCGGAAGACACCATCTTCCACCGGGTTTTCCTCCAGGGAAATGCAAGCCCTGCCTGCAATCCGCCGGGCGGATTTGGTCTCACCTGTGAGATATCCTACTCGCCGGCCAAGCCGCTGCCACTCGACGGCCAGGAGTTAATCGACCGATGCGTGGAAGACTGCATCAAGGTGGGTTTGTTTACGCGGGACGATAAATTGATTACGGCCAATCTGGTCGATATGCCCTACGCCTATGTGGTATATGACCATGCGAGAAAGCAGAGCGTTGAAACCATCCGGCAATGGCTTTCGGAGCGCGATATTATCCTGGCTGGGCGCTACAGCGAGTGGGAATATTACAACTCCGATCATGCTTTCCTGGCAGGAAAAAAGGCAGCAGAAGCTATCAGTCAATTCTCTGACAGCGAAGAACGTGTTGCCGACAAAACCGCAGTGTGATCGAGCATGATAATAGACGCTCATATTCATTGTTCAGGAGACGAAAAAGTAGATGACGTTCTACAGGCATTGGATCGGGCGCAGGTGGACAAGGCCGTTGTGCTTGCGCCGTTTTTGAGCGGCCCATATTCCATGCACGACAGTGCGTCGTTAAGGTCGGCCAACCATTATCTTTCCCAGCTTGTAGGTCATCATACCGATCGCCTGATCGGGTTTGCGGTAATCAACCCTTCGTTAGAAGGTGCGTGCGAAGATCTTGTCAACGCGCACGAGTTGGGGCTTCATGGACTCAAAATGGTGCCAGCCGGATGGTACCCTTATGACGACTGCGCACGGAACGTTTATGAAACAGCAGCCCGCCTCAAGATTCCAATCCTGTTCCACAGCGGTATTTTTATCGATGGAAAATCGGGGCGTTTCTGTCGCCCCAGCTTTTACGAAGCGATACGCGATTATCCTGACCTGCGCGTTACCCTGGCTCACCTCGGATGGCCGTGGTCCGACGAGGCGAATGCGGTAGGTCTCATAGACCTCATCAACGGAGTGCCGCCTGACAACAGCCAGTTTCGCTTCGACATTTCCTTTGGCGCGCCTCCTGTTTACCGCCTTGAAGTTCTGAGAAAAGCAATCGACGTCCTCACGCCCGACTTATTGCAATTCGGCAGCGATGTGTTTTTGCCCTGTAGTGCGGATTTGATAAAAAGCCGAATTGACGATGTGTTGACGCTGCTGGAACGTCTCGACGTGGACAAGTCCAGCCGCGACCGGATCATGGGAGGGACAGCCGCGGCCTGGCTGGGAATAAATTGACGTGAAAATCATTTCAACTGCCGAACGGCCTATCAACCTTCTCGAAATTATAGGGGCCTCCATCGTCGGTGGAATGGAAGCTTACGTCTTGAGGTTGCTCGAGCGACTGCCGCAGGACACTTTTCGTGTCACCTGCCTCTGTGTGGCGGAAGGTAAACTGACATCGCAATTACGCGATATCGGCTGTAGCGTTCACATCACCCCTGTCACCGATGAGCCTGACTGGCAGTCTATCCTCCTTGGGGCGAGCCTCGTCCGGGCTGATGCGATCGACGTCATCCATGCACACCTTCCCAATGCGCACTCGCTTGCAGGTATCCTGAGCAGGTTGACCGACACGCCGGCAATAGCCACTGTCCACGGACGCTACCTGAGCATGCGCGATTTTGAAGTGCACAAGCTCATGAATACTCATATCAACGTGGTTGCAAAAACCGCCTACTTTCAAGCGTTGACTCTGGGCGTACCAAGCACAAAACTGCGCTTCATTCCTAACGGAATCGATACAAAGATCTTCCATCCGGCTCCCAAGTCCAATTACCTTCATTCCTTGATCAAGATCCCGCCAGAAGCGCCCCTTGTAGGCTTCATCGGTCGCCTCTCGCCCGAGAAGGGGCCGGAAATGTTTGTTCGCGTGGCGCAGCTAGCGCACAAGAGGCTCAAGAACTGCCATTTCGTACTGGTGGGCGAAGGGCCGATGCGGCGAGAGCTCCAGAACGAGATCGACCAGCACGATCTGACAGGCCACATTCATATGGTGGGCCTGCAGCGGGACATGACAAAAATCTACCCCTGCCTCGATCTCGTTGTGTCAACTTCGTATTCTGAAGCGATGCCCTTGGTGATCGTGGAAGCGATGGCATCAGGCCTCCCCGTGGTGGCTACGAATGTCGGGGGCGTAGTCGATATTGTCGAGGTAGGCGGTACCGGTCTGCTGAAACAGCCCGGAGATACGGAAGGCCTGGCCAATGATGTCGTCACTCTGATGACGAGCAATTCGACGCGTATCAGGATGGGGGAAGCAGCCCGAAAACGCGTCGAAGAGAAGTTCGACCTGAGCGATATCGTCGCTCAAACTGCGCAAGTATTGCGGTCTCTTACCCAGGGTGGTATCAAAGGAAGCGATGCGGATACAGCAAAGGGTTATCGAAAAGCGCGTTCCTGATGGTTCTCCGCGGTGAAACCTTCCGCCGCCTCTCCGCGCGTCATCCCTACCGGGCCAGCGGAGATGGTTCTCGGGGGAATCTCCTGGTTTTTTCGCGATCCACGAGCATGGGAATATACCCAGGTAAACTCGGCGCCGAGTAAAAAAATCTGGGCTGAGTAGTAAACCCACACCAATACGACAACCAGTGATCCCGCGGCGCCAAATCCGGAACTGATCGCGCTTTTTCCAATGTAAAGACCGATCAGAGACTTGCCGATGGTAAACAGCAATGCGGTAACGCCTGCCCCCAGCCACACGTCCTTCCACTGAATTTTCACCTTGGGCATAAATTTGTAAAGCATCGCGAAAACAGCGGTGGTAAAAACAAAGCTGAATATAAAATTCAGAGTCGTTACCAGAATTTCAAGTTCCGAAAAAAATCCACCCCACCACTTTCCCAATGCGGACACGCCGGCATTGAAAACAAGGGATACCATCATTAGAAAGCCTATTCCCAGTATTATTCCAAACGACAGCAATCTGGTCCTGATGAGCTCCCCTATCCCGCCGTTCTTGTCTTTGCCGGGTACGCGCCAGATTCGGTCGAATGCGTTCTGCAGCTCGCCAAATACGGTGGTTGCGCCAATCAGGAGTAAAACTGTTCCGACCACTGCGCCTGCCGCACCCTCTTCCGGCTTGCTGACACTTGCAAGCAACCCTTCCACTGCGGCCGCCCCTTGATCACCCATCAAGTCGCGCAATTGTCCGAAGATTTCTCCACGCACCGCTTCTTCGCCAAAAACAAGTCCTGCCGTCGAAATGACGATCAGCAAAAGCGGAGCGATGGAAAACATGGTGTAGTAGGCCAGCGCCGCGCCCATGCTGGCCGCATAATCGTCCAGCCAGGACGAAAAAGAAGCTTTGACAAGAGCCCATACCTCTTTGATATTCATGCTGTCCTCCTCTCTTCCCCCTTCCTTCCCTTTTTGTCCCCTGTCCTCCTGTCAAGCAGGCGATGGGGCAGAAATGCGAGTCGGAAAGCAGGAATTTATCCATAGAGCCGAAATAGCGCTATGAATTACAATAGGTGAAACGATCCAATTGGTATGTACGCCAATGCACAGATCGGGAGAGATGGACTTGGGCCGACTGTCAGCTACCTGGCTGGCTTTCTGCTCGTATAGATCTGGTAGGCGGGATTGGATGAATCAGGCAGCCGGTCGAAGTGTTCGATGATGTAGCGGTAAATAAGAATGAAATCTACTCCGATCACACGTTATGAAGTGCTACGAGTTCCATACCGCCTCCTTTCGAATTCCACTTAAAAGTGGAAGGTGGCAGGCGCCAGAATTGAAAATGCGTGAAGGCGAGAAAGTCGCCGGCCTGCTTAACGTGCGTCTCTATAGAAGCAATCCTGGGTGTGAGTCAGTAGGACAGCCATGTTACTGAGTCCAGAAAATACTATGAATCTCATCATTCCGGGCTTGACCCGGAATCCAGCCAAACCAATAGTGGCGTGCTTTGAACATCACTGGATAACGGCTTCCGCCGATATGACGTTTGTACTGTTTGCTCGCCGACTCAATGGTTGAAAGTTGATCTGTCAAAAAATTGCGCCACCTCCTCCCGCACCTTCCATCCCATAGTTTCTCTCGGATGAAAGAGTTTGTTTGTGTTAGTACACGGTTGAGGGGTGTATGAGCATGATTGCAAACCAAATTTAGCGGGACTAGATGCGTATTCCCAGATTAAAACGATGCAAGGTCGTCGAAAATGCCAGTGTGCGAGTAATGAAGATCAGTCAAATCAACTTTAATGAACGTGCAAGAGCGATTCTTGAGTTGCCCTTGATTTATTTTATTTCCTTTAGTGCCTTGTCCACGATGAGCCTAATGGTGGGGCTAAAGTTTTCCGCAAAGTTTTCCACCATATCGTCATGGGTAGTTGTTTTATTGCTTGTTGCTGGTATTCCATTATGGAACCGTCTAAAGGATATATTCAAAACCGGCAAAGGCAGCGGCGATGGGCTTTTCGTAACTCTTGTCTTGCTGGTCTCGTTGGCAGGAGCGCTTCTGGCTTCATCCATAAACCGACCAGATATTGACGACTCCATCTATGTGCCCAAGGCGGTTTTCTATATGGAAAACCCTGATTCCGAGTTAAATAGGTCGATGAATTGGGTAGCCGGACTGCCGAAGAACACATCATCAGGAATTTTTCAGTATTACGAAATAACGCAAGCGGCTTTAGCCTACAAGCTAAATATTCACTTTCTCGACCTATATCACGTTATGTTCCCGGCAATCGTCGGGTTTTTAATGTGTATATCAATGTTTCTGGTTGTTTCCTTATTTGATCAGAGGCGATGGCCTCCTCTGCTTGGCGTGGTTTTTTTGCTTCTGGTTATTTTATCCCTCGGTGAAACCCATCGGACATTCGGAAATATAAGTATCGCTAGAGGGTTTCACGCAAAATATATGTTCATGGCGGTGGGTGTTCCTGCATGGGTGTATTTTTCCTTGCAGTTCCTGACTTTAAGGCAGAGAAAAACAGGGGTTATATTAACGGCACTCGGGATTGCCATGGCAGGGGCCAGTACCACTGCCATGGTTTTTTTACCGTTTCTTTCTGCTCTAGTTGCAACGTCATATATTTTTAACGAGCGCCTGGGGGTTTTTCAAAAAGATACACTTTTCTTAGTGGGGAGGTATTTTTTCTGCCTGCTGCCAGTAGTACTGCTTGCATTGAATTTCCGCTCTTACGCCGAAACCAACCTCGGTGCTGGATCTTTCATAAACTCGGGTTTTCCGGCTTCTTTCCAGGATCAACTTCGCTTGCTAATCAACTCCGATTATCCGTTGACCCCATTTCTGTTTATTTCCTCGCTCGCAATTCTGCTCTTTTTTTCGGCTTACCGACGCTTCTTTTTGTGCTGGGTGGCTTTGGGATTCATTTTTTTCTTAAACCCCGTTGTCTCGGGATTTATAATTAAAAATTTCACCTCAGAAAATATTTATTGGAGATTGTTCTACCTTCTGCCATTTCCGATAATCATAGCTATAGCCTATCTGTCTCTTCTCAAAAACAGCATTGCCTTAAAAGCGGTCTCGTTCCTTACCGCAGGAGTTGCTTTCTATTCCGCGTTTTGGGGACCTACATCGGTGATTCGCGCCGAAAATAAGGCCATCCTCGCTTCTCCTGCCTATAAGATCCATGAACCTGAGCTTTCAGTGGTAAAAGAAATTATTGCAACTTTCCCAAGAGGGAGCATGCTTGCTCCGCTTGAGATTTCAAGCAATATAGTTCTTTTGTCATCGAAATACCCTCAATTTCATATGAGAGAAGATCATCTCGGGTTTTTCCTGGTAAGTAATGGACAACAGGACGACTTCGCCAATAGATCGAAATTATTTCGCTATTTATATCAACACAACCCGAATCAAGACAAAAAGGAGGGAAAAGAGGTTTTAGTAAAACTGATCTCTTCAAGGGAAAGTCCAGAGCTAGTGGTTACATATGATAATTTCTCAAATAAAGAGGAAATCGAAAATGCATTGCTCCATCATGGGTATGCAAGAGCAATGAAGACCTACCATAATTACGTCGTTTTTCAACGGATAGGCCCATCGGTCACGAACGATATCCGAGAATGATCGAGTGCCAATCAGGCACTCGGGGAAGAGTGCCGTAGGGTATTTCATCCTCATTCGCTCGTCTGCCCTCGGCACCTGATTTTCCAAACAAGGCGCGAAAACGTCGCTTCCCCCAGGCGATTGATGGTCGGAACCGATTCTTCCGAAATTAGTGAATAGGGGGAATGGCATACCTTTTGCGCCTCGGTATCCATCCACTCCGCAAGTCGCTCTTTTGATGCCTGGCTGCCATCATATAAATTTGTGATGGTATAAACGCCTGGACTGTCACCGTTTCCGCCGGGTTTGGGTGCGATTGTCGAGCCGCAGCCGGCAAGAAGAACGATGAGCGCCAGAACGTCTTTCACCCGAGGCCGCCATCAGGGAATCAAAAGAACCTCGGCCACGTTTCCTGTCATGTTCTGACGGAAACGCTATACGCTCCCGTACCAGTCGGGCTGTAATGCCTGACCTGAACATAATAGACACCGGCCCCCAGGTTTCGCACGATCCGCGAATTGGTTCCCGGACCGCTATCGTCATCCTGGGCAATGACGGTGGTCTGACTGTCGGGGCCGAATAACGTGAGGAAGCAATCAGTACTACCCGCGGTTTCCATGGTATGCGATCCAGGCGTCCCGACAGTAAAGGTGTACAGGTCCCTCTCATTGACGGAGAGCGTGCCCTGCACTGCCGGGCCGTTTATCTGAATGGTCTGAATACCCGGCTGCGGCCCTCCTGACCCTCGCACTGAAATACGGTAGCTTCCAGTGGATGAGCCGCTATAGTGTCTTATGCGGACATAATATGTTCCCGGCACCAGGTCTCGTGCAATGCGCGAATTTTGGCCGGCACCGCTGTCGTCATCCTCGGCAATGAGTGCGTTGGCATCATTCGGACCATACAGGGCTGCCACCACATCGGTGGAACCCTCGGTTTCGATGACATAACTCCCCTGGCTTGAGGCAACGAAGCTGTATGCGTCCACTTCTCCCGTCTGGCCTATGGAAGCGGCAAACGGAGCCGCATCTACGGTCAGCGGTACGACCTGCGGAGGTTCCTCTTCCTCGTCATCGTAGGTGTAGCCAAGCGCATGGTGATCGAGAACATCTCGGGGTGTAGGCGGCGAAGCTTCGTTGTTCCATGGCGGCATCGGGTCATCCAGTCCATGGCCGTTCACCACGCCCGCCGTGCCGCTCGGTGGACGATAATTCTGCCCCGGATTTTCCCGCTGCCATACTGCCCACAACCGATCGATATTGCAATGATGCAGCCAGAACACCGGATCGTTGGGGGATGACATCGCCATCATCGAGCCGCCTACCCACATATGGCCGGGATTGTGGATAATCCCCTCGAGATGGTTTCGAAAACTCGTGTTCATGCTGCTGTTACGATTCCAGGGCGCTGAATCATAAGGCACGATATTGATGGCGGTATTCACTCCCTGCTGGGTGGGTAGCGCCCCCATGGCGCCGAAGGCACGGGTGAGGAAATTATCCGTGTCACCGGGATCCAGGACAGTAAGCGTCCACTCTCCTGTAGAAAAGGCGAACGGACCCGTCATCACACGTCCGCCAGGGCCCGTTCCATTTCCACCCATGAAATTCGCATTCCAGATGGAGGCGTTCGTCGTGCTGTCAACTGTCCAGTCCCAATACGGGATGGAAACACTGGGATCGATCTGCTGAAGGGCACGCTCGAACCGGCGGAGATACTCCCTGTGCCAGGGCAGAAAAGCGGGGCCGCCGTGTGCTGGATCGTTCACACCGGCAAGAAAGGCGGTACGGTGCTGGGCCACGAATACATCATAGGCGCCATTTGCCTTGAGCGCTTTTACCGCCGCAATGAAGGCCGCCTTCTCCGCAGCTGTCAATGTGGATTGATTCTTTCGGGTTCCCATTTTTATCTCCCCGCCTCACGATAATCGATAATTTTCCGCGCCAGCTCCATAGGTGAAGGTTGCGGATCGAAAGCGAAACCGGATGCGATATACGAGCCGGACGAATTCTTTATAACGAAAACGTTCTTTCCATCAATCCTCACCTCTACTGCCTCTCCACCTGCCCTTTCCGCCCTCGCGTCCAATCCCGCGGCGCCTTCTGCCGGTGCGTCTTCCCCTGTTCGAACAACAATCTCCCGACCTTTATAAGTTTCACGCTGCTCCGCCATTTTTTCCCCCGCACAGGTATTGTTCCAAGCTAAAAGCTGGCCGCTCGATGAGCTGGCGTTTTCAATATAGGTGATTTCATCAGAAATGCCAGAAGAGCCAGACGCAGACGCGGACGCGGACGCGGCCAACACGTAAAACATGAACGTCAACAAGCCAGATGCAGAATGTCGCATGAATTATGTCTTTAGCATGGAGATTTTCCAACTGCCGTCAGACGGAGCCTGATCTACACCACACCTGTTTGGTCTGCGCTGATGCGAATCAAATGCGCTTCCCGATGACCTGAAAGCGTACCGACAGTAGTAGGCCGGGCTCCGCCTGGTAAATCCTCTTATCGCCACAAAAAGCTTGACCTGCTATTGAATTCCGGCGTTGCGTGGACGCGAATCAAATGCGCTTCCTGGGTAACCTGGAAGCGCACCGGCAGAAACTGTTCCAGCAGCCAAATGGTCGTTGCGGCGTGGGAGGAGAGTTCTCTCGTGAGAAAGCAGGACGCGCCACTCGCCAGCGCGAGGTAGATCAATACCTGGTCTGCCGCATGAATATCCAGCGTTGCGCCGGACAGGATTTCCTCGCGCAAACGCTTTCCCGCCTCAGCACCGAGCCGTTCGGCTCGCACGCCTCTTTCTGCCACGGCAGACGCCCCCAGACGGCTATGCTCCTTGTGCGCGGTCAGAAGCACTGCTCCGCCCTCGCCTACTGCTTCGTCCTTTCCGAATACCTCCAGGCCAACGGCTGGCGTGGGAAAGGTCGAAAGTTCTGCCAGTGCCGCATTAGCCATGCGGTGGACGATGTGCCTGGGCAGGTTTGAAATGTGTGCAAAACCGGTTATACCCTCCAGCCCTTCCGAGGTGTTCAGGATCAGCGGACGCAGAGGCAGGCAAGGCTCTACGTCCACGACTACCTTTCCTCCGCCGCGGGGATAATACCCCCGCAGCAGCACTTCGACCTTCGCCCTGGCGCCCATACTATAAACCAGCGGCAGCAATACGTAGCGGAAGTAATCCAGAGGCGGCGCAGCGCGAACATCGGTGCCACCGGAAATACTCATCCGCAGCTTTTCTCCGCATGCCATGGCAGCCGGAAGCGCTGCCTGAAGCACCAGGGTAACGCTGCCTGCCGTTCCCACGGGAAAGTCGTATTCACCCCCGCGCAAGGGGCCGGGGCGAAAAATGATTTCCTGCGATTTGACTTCCACCCCTTCCGTCTGCGCACTGCAAAGCGCTGCCACCGCCTTTACGGCGGTGAGGTGTTGAGGCGCAAGACCGGGATTGGAACGTTTTGCGCGAATGTTGTACACATGAACCGATAGTCCCGTTATCGCCGCAAGCACGACCGATGTGCGGAGCAACTGGCCACCGCCTTCTCCATAGGAACCATCGATCTCCCGCATTTCGACCTCTTTGGTTGATACGGCCAGGAACAATAGGTTTTTCGACCTACAATTCAATGTAGCATCAAAAATCGCATGACCGGAATGGACGCAATTCTTTCTGGAAGCTGACGCGGCTGGCTATCTGCCTGAAAAGGAAGCTTCATGACCCCCATACAAGACCTGCTCAGCCAGATTCGCTGGGATGAGTCATTCGGAAAAGGTAATTTCGTGATCGGATACTACGATCGCAAGAGTGGGGAAATCATACAGGTTCCACTACAGCAGATGCAGCTCACACCAAATGATCATTTCTTTTTCCGCTTTACCGATCAGGAGGGACGTACTCGCGAGGTCCCCCTTCACCGTATCCGGGAAGTGTACAGGAACGGCGAGTTGATCTGGCATAGACGAACGGTCAACGATGAGGAGAACAACGGCTCTTGATGAAACCATCCCCTTTGCCTTGAGCCCTTTCGTCTTCGTTCGCTCTGAGCTTGTCGGAGGGCAAACGGGCTCAGGACAAGTGCTGTCAAGGGCACTGTTCCGCGGGGTATCGGATTTGTTGTGAAGCGTTTAAGGAACATAATCGCTTCATTATCATTATACGGAGCGAATGAAGCATGGAAGCGCTTCAAACCGGACCTCAAGAGTGAATTTGGCAGCAACCCGACTGGCCACAGTTCCGCTGAGACCAGGGAGCACTGACTTCAGTGCTGGCTCGTGCAAGGCTAGCGCAGGGAAAGGTACTCGGTTCAACACAATTGCTTGATGCTGACCGACACTGGAAGCGGTTGCCACCATCCTGGTGGAAAATGGCGTCACCACCAGCGCAATCGAAGGCGATCGCCTGGATGTGGGTGCAGTTCGCTCGTCGGTTGTCCGACACCTCGGTTTGCCAACCGCTGGTTTGCCCACTCCACCTCGCGCGGTGGATAGGGTGATCGAAGTTCTGCTGAATGCGACGCGTGACTTCACCTCACCATTGACGAAAGAGCGCCTGTTCGGCTGGCAGGCCTCCCTCTTCCCAACCGGTTACTCCGGATTGCATAGGATCAGGACCGGTACATTGCGAGGGGATGAGCCGATGCAGGTCATCTCGAGCCCGATGGGCCGGGAGCGTATCCATTTTACCGCGCCGCCGCGCGAGGGACTGGAGCAGGAACTGGATCAGTTTCTGGCTTGGTTCAACGAAGGTTTTGCCAACCCTCCACCCGACGTAGACGGATTGGTCCGTGCTGGCCTTGCACATCTGTGGTTCATCACGCTGCATCCTTTTGAAGACGGAAACGGCCGGCTGGCACGCGCCATTACGGATATGGCTTTGGCACAGGACGAGCGTCAGCCGATGCGTTTTTTCAGTCCGTCGGCGCAAATCCTGCGTCAGCGAGACAGCTATTACGACGTTCTCGAACACACGCAACGCGGAAGCATTGATGTAACCCCCTGGCTGACCTGGTTCCTGACCCAAGTCGAAGCCTCGGCCATGGCCGCAGAAAAAACGGTTGCCAATACACTTGCAAAAGCCAAATTCTGGCTGCGGCATCAAAACACAAACCTCAACGAGCGCCAGCGCAAGGTGCTAAACCGGCTGCTTGATGTCGGGAGAAACGGCTTCGAGGGTGGCGTCAACACCCGCAAACACATGAGCCTGACCAGGACCAGCCGCGCCACGGCTTATCCGGAACTTTCCGAATTGGTCGAGAAGGGCTGCCTCGTTCCGACGGACAAAGGCGGAAGGAGTAGCGGTTATGAAGTTGTTTGGTGAGAGTTGTATTCTGATTTATTACCCACTCCTCCAAGTCATCAAAGCTGAAGGTGCTCCTGCTGGCGGTCTGATCTGGAACGCATCGCAGAACGTTTCATTTGATAATAGAAGAGTTACGGCGTTCCCTCAGGTCCTATCCAACTATAATACGCGACCATGGCGAAAGTTGAAGCTGAGCTACCAGACGACCGTAAATAGATAACAGGCACGTATCAGTCTATTAAGTAAAAATGACTCCCATATGAAGCAGCAAGTGGAAACTCGCTTTGTCGAACTGATGACAGAGCTTTTTCAAATGGATGAAGCGGCGGCACTTGACTTCGGTATCTACCGCATCATTCGTCGGCACAACCGTGAGGTTACCGGTTTCCTTGGTGAGATCGTCACTGACAGGGAGGCAAAGACACTCAAGGGCGGAAGGCGGCAGAGCTGCTCGACGCCGCTTTTGAAGTTAGCGAGCACGAAACCCAGGCCGAAGACAAATTCCGCCTCAAGGAATTGGAAAAGGACTTGAGCTTGAAACCCGGCATGACGCAGGAGCAACGCGAGGATGCTCTCGCCCAAGCTGAGAAATTTGACGCACTCAAGAGCCGGGTTGCGGAATACCGCAGCCGAATCGAAAATCTGACTGGCCAGCAGACCGTGCAGCAGGATCGCGCCGAGGTGCTCAACCGCCTCTACCAGTTTTTCTCCAGGCATTACCAGGACGGCGATTTTATCGTGGAGCGGCGCTACGGCAAAGATGGCGCGCGCTATGTCAAATCCACCGGCGACGACACCGAGTTCCGCTGGGCCACGGAGGATATGTACTACATCAAGTCGGGCGATATCTTCACCGACTTTCCGGTACGTTTGAGCAATGGTCAACGCATTGTCTTTACTGTCGAGCCAGAAAGCCTGCAACTCACTCGCGCGACATTGAAGCCGAATGACAAGGCGCATTACCTGCTCCATGCGGTAAGCAAGGACGGCGATGTTATCGAGGTTCACCTCAAGTACCTGAAGGGTTCGCAGACGGAAAGACAGAAGGATGAAATCGTCGCCTCGGTGGAGCATGAAAGCCGTGGTAATCCGGGGGACATTCGCCGATGGCTTAATCGCTTCATTGCGCGCAACCAGAGTGACTTTTTCATCCACAAACGATTGAAAGAAGCGCTGACCGAGGACCTCGACATCTTCATCAAGACCGAAGTGCTGGATGTCGATCAGTTGCTGGGTGGAGCCATCAACCAAACTGACCCACAGTGGGATTTGCCGAAGCGCGCCTTGAAGGTGGCCCGAATCGTGCGGGAAGCAGGCAAGCACATTATCGACTTCCTGGCCGCGCTGGAAGATTTTCAGAAAGCGCTATGGGAGAAGAAAAAGCTCGTGTTCGAAACCCGCTATGTCATCACGCTCGACAGACTGGAACGCTACTGTCCTGAATGGCTCGCGCGGAACATCGATACCATCGTCAAAAAGCAGCGACAGGAATGGAAGGAACTCGGGCTGGGCGAGTATGCCAATGCCGCCGCTTGTATCCGCAAAACCGAAGGTGATCTCGCCTCGGCACCTACCGAGCATTATCTGGCGCTTCCCGTGGACACGAGAAATTTCGATGTTGATTTCAAATGGTCAATGCTGGAAGCCGTTACCGGAGCAGTCCCGCTGGACGATGCACTAGATGGCATCACCGTTCAGTCAGACAACTGGCAGGCGCTTAATACTTTGCAAGAGAAGTTTAGGGAACGCGTTCAGTCGCTTTATGCAGATCCCCCATATAACACTGATGCAGGTCCAATCAGCTACAAGAATGGGTACAGAAAGGCTTCATGGGCAACATTCATTCAAAACAGGCTCGCAATTATGCGGAAGTATTTTCAAGAAGATGGGATTGCCTGCATAACAATTGATGATTTCCAGAAGAATGAGCTTCTCGAGATTATTTCGAATGAATTTGGCTCCGAAAATATCTTAGGGACTGTTGTAATCAAAAACAGCCCATCGGGACGCCCATCCGTGAAGGGATTCCGCGTCAGTCACGAATATGCCATCTTCTCAGGAATCTCGCCTCGATCTGATATTGGTTTATTGGAGCGATCAAAAGCTCAAGCGGCTCATTTTGGCAACTCAGATGAGGATGGGGTATTCGCTTGGGAAAACTTTAGAAAACGTGGCGGTGCTACTACGCATCGTTCAGCTCGTCCGAAGCAGTACTACCCGATTTATGTCGACAACGACAAGATCAGAATTCCAAAGCTAGAATGGCAGAAGGACAAAAAGGAGTGGAGGATTCTGGATCGACCTTCCATAAACGAGGTCGTGTTACTACCTATAAATGATGACGGAACAGAAAGGGTTTGGAGTTGGGGACACCTTACGGCAATACGAAACATGAAGGACCTTGAAGTCCGTCGTAATTCGGAAAACGTAGTTTCGATCTTCAGAAAAGTACGCCCTCAGAATGAAGGTTCGCTTCCATCGACGGTATGGATGAAAGCTGAGCACTCAGCTGTAGAGTACGGTAGTGTTCTGTTGAAAAATATGTTCAATAAGCGCGAATTCTCGTTCCCGAAGTCTGTCCACGCCGTCGAAGATTGTCTGGTAGTAGCAGGTGCGCACGAAAATGCGCTGGTACTCGATATTTTCGGAGGATCGGGAACTACGCCTCATGCCGTTTTGAATTTAAACTTTAGCGATGAAGGTTCGCGGAAATTCCTTATTTTTGAAACGAATGAATACATTTATTCCTTTACCATTCCACGGATTGTAAAAGTCGCTACTGCTTCAACTTGGTCCGGTGGAAAGGCGACGAATATAGACGGAGCCGGCCTGTTTATGAAAGTTCAAGCATTTGAACAATATGACGACACGCTCGAAAGTCTGGATGCCGAAATCAACGAAGGGGACTCCAACGAACTCCCATTCCATGACCCAGCCTTTGCTTTGTGCTACCGCCTGGACAAGACTTCACGCAACATATATAGCAGGATGGATTGCTTTACCTCCCCTTTCGGTTATCAACTCAAGCGTGCCTCTGGCACAGGCGAAGCAACAGAGTGCGAAGTTGATCTGGTGGAAAGCCTGCCTTACCTGCTGGGCATGGATGTCCACCGCCTCTATCGGGAAACCCAGGGCGTCGTCATGCTGGGGCTCAACCGGCGGGGCCAGTCGGTTTCGATATTCTTCCGTGACTGTGCTGTGAAGGGTTCGGCAGAATGGGTGGCTGAAAAGCTTGCACTGCATCCAGCCGACGGTGTGTATACCAATGACCCAGCTGCACTCAGCTTCGAGGGGTGCGACAGACTGGAAGCAATCGAGTCGGTGTTCGCATTACAGTTCAGGCGACAGTAATGGTAGCGGCAAAGCGTTCCGGCCACGCCAGGCTAAAAGCTGCGCTTGTCCTGCGTGATGCGCTGATGGTGGAGCTAGGGGTTCAGCTTCCGGCGGCAATGGCGCAGTTGCGCACCGTCGAAGATAATATCGGCGCGGGGCATGGCCTGGCCGACGGCAAATATCTGGAGGCACTGGGCTCGGTCTGCCAGGGTGATGCTGCGCATTTGTCGGCATTGGATGCTGAAGTGCGGCAAGCATGTGGCCGGGCACAGTTTTCTCCCCGTTATGCCCAGTATATTGCGCTGGTGCTGTTCGCCCACTGGTTGCACGCTCAACAGGATGACGCGGCTGCCTTTCTCGCCCGCCTGAACAGCTTTCTTTCAACGCACAAGCCCAAGGGTGAGTCGGTGTCGGAATTTAGCGAAACTGATCTGCAACTGGCCGCCTTCTGGATGGCGACAGCGGCGGGCAAAACCCATGTGCTGCACGCTTGTCTGGCGCTGCTGGAAAAACGCCACCCATGGGATCGAGTGATTTTGATTACGCCGTCCGAGCCACTCACCCGGCAGCATGCCGCGAAATTGCGCGCGCTTTCAAGCTGGGAGGTGTTTGCCTACCCAATGGACGGCGACTCTTCGTCTATACCTCGTTTGCCGCCGGACGCGGTGATTGTACTCGACATCAACAAACTGGCAACAGAGAAAAAGGGTGACGGCGTTACTGTCCCGACTTCGGTTTTCAGCGAAGGACGCAACCTGGTCTTCGTGGATGAGGGGCACAAGGGACAGAAATCAGAAGCCAGCACGTGGAAGGCTCTGCAGGCTGATCTGGCTGGCATTGGTGATCCCCAGCGGCAGCATCAGGGCCTGCTGATCGAGTTTTCGGCCACTTTCGGCCAAGTCGCTGAGGCAGAATACGCATTTGACCGCTACGCCAAGGCCGTGATTTTCGACTACGCCTACGACCGTTTTCATCGCGATCGCTACGGCAAGGACTTCTGGCATACGCGAGTGCAGGCCAAGGGAGACGCCAGCGACGCGGCACAACATCAGACATTGACAGCGGCCCTGCTTGCCTATTGGCATCAATTGGCATGCTTTCGCTCATCCGCCGGCAAACGAATATGCGCTGATTTAGGTTTACAGGTTGCTCCCCCGCTGTGGGTATTACTCGGACTATCGGTAATAGGCGGCAGCGGGAAGGGGGATAAGGAACAGACTTCTGATGTAATCGAGGTCCTAAAATATCTTTCTGCCATACTGGCGCAACCAGCGAGACTAACCCAACGCCTGGAATCGCTGCTGGCGGCAACCACGACAGGCGCCGGGATACTGCCTGCCGAGGTGCGTCAAACCCTCACTGAAAAAGTGACAGCAGGATGGAACGTTGGGGTTCTGGCCGAGCGCATACTGTCGGATTGCTTTGGCTGGCAACACGGTGACAAACCGGTGCTGCGCCTTATCAAGTCTGCCACAGGGGAATTGGGACTGGGCCTGCTTCGCGGAGATGTGTCGCATTACTATGGCGTGGTCAACGTGGGCGATGCAACTGGCCTCAAGAAGGCACTGGAATCAGCAAAGCTGCCGGTTGAAGATGATTCGCTCTCAGGCTCGCTCTTCGCTGCCCTCAATGGGACCCCCAAGGCCTCTACCAGCCTCAATGTTTTGATTGGTTCCCGCCGGTTTGCCGAGGGCTGGGACAATTACCGCGCATCAAGCCTGACCTTGCTGCGTCTAGGTCAGGGAGAAGGTTCGCTCATCATCCAGATGTTCGGGCGCGTAGTCCGATTCATGGGTATAAATGGGGACGGCAAACGGCTGGACACGCCATCGCCGGCACTCCTCCCCTTACAAACCGCTTATGTGTTCGGCCTGAAGTCAGATTATCTCGATACCTTTTTGCAGAGCCTGATCAACAATGGCGTGCCAGAGTCAAAACGAATCGAATGCGACGTGCGCAAGCACGCACCGCCCTTGCTGCGATCGGTTCGTGCCATTGCACCCGAGGCTCGCGATTTTCAGGTCGTAGCTACTGGCAGCAGGTGGGTAGCTGGAGTGAACAAAGTAAAAATATCCCTCACCACCTCGATTGCAACGACCAAACTCAAAGAGGGCAATATCTTGGCACAGCAAGGCGTGGTGGGCGAGGATATCACGGCGGAATTCAAACGATGGGCCAGGCTGCTGGACCATGATGCCCTGTACCGGGAAATGATGGAGTGGAAGCGTACCCGGCGCTTGTGGAATTTCGCCTTCGACCGCCAAGCTATCGATAGCGCCCTTGCCAGCGATAAATTTGCTGTTATGGGGCTGCCGCGGATGCTGGACGTGCATGATGGCGTCGATCTCGCGCGTCTGAACCGTTTGGCCTCCACCGTGGTGCGCCGGTTGTTTGAAAGCACCTATAGAAAAGAGGAAAGCAAAAAAAGCCGCTATACACTGATTGCGGCGAACGAAAGCGGCATTCCCAGCGAGTACTACAAGGATTTCCTCAATGTCCAACAATAGGTCCGCGCAACCCATCCAAAGCGCTTTGTTTGGCGCTTCACCTTCCTGTCCGAATATCGACAACCTGCCATTGATTGTTGAACCACAGGGTTCTATCGAGGTGCTGGCGCCGGGAAGCCTGTATCAGCCCCTGCTGCTCTCGCCTCACACACCAGACGTTGACGCCGGGCCGGGCAAACTGGACCAGTACGAGGAAGCATTTATTCGCGATCTGATTCGGCGCCTTTACCCGGCTGGGAACCATCCAAAGAGTGACAAGACACCCCTGAGGTGGGGCGACAAGGAAATCTGGCTCAAACGTAATATCGAGAAGCGAAACGACTCGTTCCGGCTGCGCGTAGACGAATCGGACTGGTTCTACCCGGACTTCATCGTCTGGATCGTGGATCACAAGACCCGCACGCAGACATTTGGTTTTGTGGATCCAAAGGGATTGGTTCAAGGAATGGGAGAAGGCTGGGAAAATTACAAGCTTATTTCCACACTTTACATGCCACACGTGGTCGAACGCCAGCTGGCAGCGAATGGCCTGAAAGTGGAATTCGAGGGTGAGCAATGGACATTTCGATTGCGTGGCGTGCTGATATCCAACTCGCCGTTCGCGAACCTCTCGACACAAGCCAAATTCAACGTAATGGACGAGATGGGCCGTTTTGCCCCACCGACGTTGGACGATTTCAAACGTGGGCGCATCGTATTCCAGCGTGCCGATGGGACCTATATCGACGATGTGCTGCGACTGCTAATCGAGGATACGACAATTGATCATCTCCTCGCTCTGTCAGCGCACCTTTTCGAGAGCACCCCGTATTTTACTCCTTCGGGCGAGCTTGAATGTGACCTCGATTTGCGGAAGAGCGAGAAGGAACAGACCGAATCGGAATTCGTGGCAGCCTTGCTGCGCGATTATCTTAAGCCGGATGCTATTGGCATGCTGGGCACATGGGCAAGGAAGAGACGCCGGCAAGAACTGATGGATTATGCGGCGGAAGGCAGATGGGGTTTCGGGGGAAAGAAGATATCCGACATACGTGATCATCCCGCCCCATGCGGGGAATTGTGGAAACGGAAGCGGAAATGAACTCAGCTTGAATTTACTGCATTCCCTTTGCCTTCCCATCAGGATATGAAGTGGAAGAAAGAATTGAAAGAATCGGCTGTTACAGTTACCTCGATACCTTTTTGTAAAGCAACAGTAGTCCGCCCCTAACACCTTCTGATCATATCCCTTGATTTGCCCAAAATCTTCATCAGTCAGGATGTAGAGAGGCAGATCGTCGTGCCACAAATACTGTTAACCAGGTGACCTGCTATTGATTTTTGTAGCCAGTTTCAAAGTGAGTCTTTGGGTTCAAGCATTCTGGATTTGCAACCTTTGCAAGCCTGCCTGGGCTGGGTTTCGGTTGCCGAGCGCAGAATGCGGACGCTCGTTGTTATAAAACTGCCGCCACTTCTCGATCAATATTTTTGCTTCATGCCGTGTGATGAACCATTCACGGTTTAAGCATTCATCACGCAATTTGCCGTTGAAGCTTTCCACGAATCCATTCTGCCAAGGGCTGCCAGGCTTGATAAAGGCCGGCCCAATATTATTGTCTCGCAGCCACCTCATCACTGCAGTTGCAGTAAATTCAGCGCCATTGTCCGAGCGAATAAAGGCAGGCTTTCCATAGATTCGCATCAGCCGTGACAGGGTCAAGATGACGTCCTGGTTACGCAGCGATTTGCCGACTTCGATTGCAAGGCACTCACGCGTATGCTCATCCAGCACGCAAAGCAGCTTTAGCGTCTGCCCATTGGCCAGTCGGTCATGGACGAAATCATAAGTCCAGACACTGTTTGGTTTTGTTGCTCCAGGAAGGCGTATATCCGTCCCACAGCGGCGCTTCCTGGGTCTGCGCCTGGGCAAGCTTAGTCCCAGCTTACCCCACAAGCGCCACACACGCCCCATGCTCTGATCAGTCATGACAGCAATGCGCCGATACCCAAACCGAGGGTAGCGGCTTGATGCTTCAATTATCCGTGCAGCAACAGCACGATCCTTAATGGCCTGCTTGACCTCATAACTGCCAATACGACGGCTTACCCCGGCAATTCGACACGCTGACCGCTGCGATAATCCTTTGCCAGTCAGAATCTCAAGCGCCTCGCGTCTGGCTGCCGGGGTTACCATTTTTTTGTGGCAATTTCCTTCAAACCCTCGATAGCCAGCATCTGCTCAGCAACAATCTTCTTCAGCTTCGCGTTCTCCGATTCCAGATCCTTTAACCTGCGCGCATCCGATACCGTCATGCCTCCAAACTTCGAGCGCCACCGGAAAAATGTCTGCTCCGTAATGTTGTGCTTGCGGCATACATCCCGGATAACCACCCCATCCGCTTCACCTTCCCTCAATATCCCAATAATCTGCTCTTCACTGAATCGCTTCTTCATTTCGCCTCCATGCCAAAATTAACATGAAGACTCACTCAGCAGGTGGCTACAAAATTCTTAGCAGATCACAGGACTTTGGCTGGATAGCCCACGCGCCGCTTTATGTCGATGAATAAATCGCCATGTCCAAGGCCCTCTTCCGAGTAGCGGGCATAACCCGGCTCGCTTGGGGAAAACAGTTATCCGCCGTTCCATCAACTGACAGGTCCAGCACGCTAATGCTGAACACGTCTTCTGGAGCGCCGCCGGTGACGGCGCACCGCTTCAACTGCTCCATGCACAACAAGCGAAATGCTCTGAGATCAGCAGAGCGATAGGCAACAGAGCCAATATCGGGCCAGCCAAGGATTCGAGCCAGTTCCTCGTAAAACCATTCCGGGTATTGGTCTTCCGCTTTTTTTCCCAGAAATCCAATTGGCGTGAGCATAAATGGCGGCATGGTTTCATACTCATAGTCATGCCAGCCACTATCGATCAACTGAATCTCTCCCCGGATAAAGATATCTTCTGATTGCCGGAGGTCCCCTTGGGATTGCCGCACATGAGCAAACCAGTAATCGATAAAATCCTTGAGTACGGGCAACGCCTTTGCCTGATGCCAAGCACATTCCTCCGGGTATTCATCCCGAGTCGAAAAGAGAGCGTGGTCCCATGCTGGAAACGGACATTCGTTCTCCGGCCAAGGCGTCTTCACGTGCATATCGATAACGTTCCCTTATTCGCTCGGCAACTTCAATGATCCGCACCCAAAGATAGTGTTTGATGTCGACACGACGGCGTATTGAAAAAACTCGTAGACACGATCGCCATGAAACGCATCATCAATAAGTTGGGTGACAGTATCGGCATGAAGGCTTACCTGGAATGGAAGTCTTTCGCCGCGATCTCCGAACATGTTAAATCCAGTTCAATTGATAATTTGTCTTGCTCACTCTGAGTAGCAATTTCCATCGTCAATAACCGCCCCTTCATCACCCCCATATATTCCCGGCGTATTGGTCGCATAGGGATTGTTTGGACTGTCGTTGCTGTAGCGACTCCCATATTGCCCATAGGGATTGTTGATGGAATCTGCGCTGTATGAGCTCCCATACCGGCCGTAGGGATTGTTGACCGAATTTGGATCGTAGGGATTCGCACTCAGATTGCCCAGATATTTTCCTGTTTGTTGATCTCTGAGATGTGATGGGTCAGCCTGGGCTACGGGAGAAATGAATACGGCAAGTAGGGCAAGGATGATGAATTTCACGAGGTGCCTCCCTCTAGTGGCTACAGGTTCTGGTTGGTGTTGTTTTTTATTGCCACGGCTGAACTGGCGCCTCCTGACATTGATTACTTATTGTCGCTCACTGCCTGTTCTCAAGCTGATCTACTTTCTTGCCACACTTCTACTGTATCAAAACAAGAGTAGAGAAGATGAAATTGAGGGAATTGAGGGAATTCGTTCCTCCTCAGAATAAGCTATGGATCAATGGCAACGGCGGCTCTTGCGTTGGCTGTAGCATTGTGATTTTGAATAAGCCGTTGGCGCATCTTACTTCTATAATGGTATTATTTGATCGATTTAGAGCAAATAATACCATTAAATGATCAGTTGTCGACTTTCTGTCATCCTCGGCGCCAAGCGCATCAAGGTCGCGGAGGTGTGCCGTGGAACCGGTATCGCTCGCGCTACATTGGATCGCTACTACTATGACCGTGTGAACAGTTTCGATCGTGCCGTATTGGAAAAACTTTGCAAGTTTTTGCAGGTGAAGCCGGGTGATTTGCTTGTGATGATCGATCAGCCGGACCTGTTTGAAACACCGGTTGCATCGGGTCTTACCGATGCTTTAGCAAAAGGAAAGAAAGCATGATAGAGCGCGAAGTGAAGCTTCTGCTTGATGCTAATGCGATAAAGCGTGTACAGGTGCATTACGCGGTGATATCGGCCGGATACATGGTCGTGATCGACGGCCAGCCCCTTGAGACCTCTAAACGCGAAACACGCGGATTCAAAACACTCGACGCCGCCGCCAAATTGCTCTTCAAAATCGGCATAGCGGATTTCTCGGTCAAACTCAGAACAGGCTGAAGTTGGATCCCACTTCCGTTCAGTCACTGATCCCGGCGTGTTTTACGTGCAGAAACGGTGCGCACCGTAGACATCCGCCCCTTCTCTCGCTACGTGGAGTTCAAAAGGGTCACCCATTGAATGCGCGCTTGAGTCCGCCGATGTCGACTTTCTTCATTTGAAGCATTGCCTCCATGACTCTCCCGGATTTTTCAGAATCGGGATCATTAATCATCTCGGATAAAATCCGGGGAACGATTTGCCAGGAAACACCATATTTGTCCTTGAGCCAACCGCACTGCTGCGCCTTTTCGTCTCCGTCTTCGGAAAGACTCTCCCAGTAGTAGTCCACTTCTTCCTGGGTTTCGCAATTGACCTGAAACGAGATGGCCTCGTTGAATTTGAAGGTCGGGCCGCCATTGAGAGCGACAAATCCCTGCCCATCGAGCTCAAATGCTACGGTCATTACCGTTCCCGCCGCTTGTCCGTGAACCTCGTGTCCGGCTTCTCCATAGTGGCTCACTTTTGTAATTCTGGAATTTTTGAAGATGCTCGCATAAAATTCCGCTGCCCCTTCGGCTTGATTATCAAACCACAAACAGGGGGTAATCCTTTGGATGCTTTGCATGCTTATCTCCTGGTTGTTATTCAGGTTGAGAGTTGGAACCGTAACAGATTCCATCCGCAAGGAAAATGCTTTTCAAACTTCTTAAAACAACCGGAACAACAAGACAGCGATGGTGTATGAAGATGACTTGCAAGGAACCTAAATAACAGGAGGATTTGTCAAATCGTTACATTTTGTTTCGCGATAAGGAGATTCATTCATGAAGCGTAAGCTTCTTACAGCAATAGCCATGCTGTTTACCATAATTGCCGTGGCTCCAGCGCATGCTGATAATGCTGTCAAACTGAGAACACTGGTCATTGCTACAGGAGAGATGGCGGAAGACCTGGGATTGGCCTATATCAAGCCTGTCCTCGATGAAATGGGCGTTCCATATGTCGTGCTGAATGCCAGGAGGCAGGATCTGACTCCCGCGTTTCTGGCTGCTTCTTCGCAGGGGGTGGCCTGCAAGGCCGAAGAGGCAGGTTGTGTCGGCAACTACAATGGAATCATCCTCACCGACGCGGACCTGGTTCCAGGCTTCATCCCGGCCGAATGGGACATACTGCACAATTACGAGAAGAATTTCAGGGTCCGGGAAGCGGTATTGTCGGGGTGGCCAGCCACATATACGGATCCGAAGGTGCCTCACGACATCTATCTGGATTATGGTCTCGCCTACTCCTCAAGCGGATACAATCATGATGCGCGGTGGACAATACCGGAGAGGTACAGCAAGGAAGTCTTTGAATACGTAAACAGGAATAATCCGCTTCCAATTACATCCCTTGCCTTTGCGACCCGTCCCCGAAACGATAGGAACCCCCTGAAGGACGGCTCCATACCCTATGTAGAGCCGCTTTTACGAACCGGACAGAACGAAGCACTGCTGTCCATTGTGCGGTACATGAAGCCTGATCAATCCGCGCCGACGCGCGAAGTGCTGATCTCGACGGTTACGAATGCGTCGTTCCTCATGCATTCGAAAGTTCTGGCTTATGAGTTCGTCAACTGGGCAACCCAGGGAGTTTTCGTCGGTGCGCGCTTCATCCATCTTGCTGCGCATGTGGATGATCTATTTTCTAGTAGCCGTACATGGAATCCTGCTCTCCATAAGGAGAACGCTGCTGCCGATACTCATCGCGTCACCGGGGCTGACATAACCAATGCCGTAAGCAAACAGGTTGCCCTCCGGGCCGCCCATCCGACGGCGGGGAATTTCAAGCTGGATTTCCCATTCAATGGGATGGGAGCGGTGGTGAATCCAAAAGCAACCTCACTTACTGCAAACTGGAAGGATGATCTGGTAGCAGCAGTAGCGGCCAACAAAATTCATTTCCGCTTCATCAACCACACCTTCACGCATGCGTCCATGGACAAGCCACCGGTTCCAGCTAATGCCCCCTGCGATTACCACACTTTCACGAATGCTGAGGCGATCCGGGCGGAAATCACTCGGAACCGGGACGTGTGGAAACTTCTGGATCTTCCAGAAAAAAACCAGAACAGCCGTGTGCTCATCAGCGGCATGCATTCCGGCCTGGAAGACCCGAAATGTACGGTTATGCAGGGACTGCATCCGGAAATGTTCGACGTCCAGGCTGACGATATAGCGTTTGATGCAGGTGGCGCCAATCCACTATTTCTTCAGGCGGCTGCCACCGCAGGTGTGGAATATCTTGCTGCCGATACGTCACAAAAGGCTCAGAACATTGAGCAGTACATCACCCAGTATGAAGATGGCAGCAAAACGGATCGACTCATGCTGCCACGCTGGCCGACCCATATTTTTTATAACGTGACAAATCCTTCCCAGCTGGAGGACGAATACAACTACCTGTACTATCAACGGTTCGTCGACACGGGGCAGAATCCATGCAGAGGTAAGGAGATGGTTTGCTCCCCCCGGAGTTACCAAGAAATTCTCGCAATCGACGCGGATATCGCGGTGCGAGAGATGTTGAGCTTTAACCGGTGGCCGCATTTTTTTCATCAGTCGAATCTTGCTCAGTATGATAAAAACGGCAGTACGCTTCAATTTGACTGGCTCGATGCAGTCTTCACTGAATATGAGCGGTTGTTCACCCTGCCGGTCAAAAATCTTCCTTACTATGAAATCGGCGACCACACTGCGGAACACCTCAACGCCAAGTCTGCAAAGATCGATGCAATATGGAATCGGACAACCAACCGGGTTACTTTATCGGCAAACAAAGCGGTGCCTCATCTCCGTGTCACCGGTCTTTCCGGTGGAGAGTTGTATGGCGGCCAGCTTATCGGAGACATCAGCGTGGATACGAAGGTTACAGCATACGTGGTCGACAGAGGGTTGACTCGATGAACGTCCGTAGTGCGCGAATGTTTCCTAAATATCCTAAACAGCCGAAGGAAATTCAGGATGTGGGCAATCTTCCCCCGATCAGAATTCTTCCCACTCTGTTGCTTGTCGCATTCTCGCTTTCCAATATCGTCGGAATCCCCCATTTAGCGAATGCAGCATCCGAAAAGGCTGGTGAGACAGCCAAAACGTCTAGGCAAATGGAAGATGAGACTCGGAAAAAGATACTGCAGGCGAACGATCTCAAGCTGAAGGCGCGCGAGCCGTTATTTCCGGAACAGGCAAAATCACTGGCAAAGGGCTACAGGGAGACTGCAAAGGTGCTCGTGGAGCGATGCGACGACCCGAAGCCGGTTCTCGATGCTGCTGCTTATTTTGAGAAACAGTCTGAGGCGTTCTGAGCGGTAGTTGGAAACGGGAATACGGCGTGTACAAAACACTCCTACTCATTCAGAGTGCCCCATGGTATTCAAAACAAAAGACCACGGCCCCGCATCATGTCAGGCTCGATTGAACCTGTCCCTCCGGATTGAGATCCTTCTGCCAGGGATAGAATCAATCGAGTCTGACCCCGGTCTAGTCGCTTGTTGACTTGCGCATGTGCATCAGGGCTTCGTCAACGTGCTTGGCGGCAATGTCAGCGTGCCCTGCTTTGGCATGCTCGATTGCCTGTTTCAGTTCCTTGATGGAGTCCGTCATATGCTTATGTTGTTCGGCGTGCTGTTTCTCCGCCGCCTGAGCATGGCCCAGACTCTCTTCCGCGTGCTTGAGCAGCACTTTTGCGTGACCGTCCTCGCCATGTGCCTTTGCCATCGCGGCATGTTCGATCGCCTGGGCAGTGTGATGATCGGCAATCACCGGGGTTGCCAGAAGAACGCCCAAAACACCGATGGCAAAACTTGCTGGTATATATCTCATGACATAACCTCCATAAAGTCTATTGAAATAAATTTCACTGACAGCAGCAGAGCCTTACAGCGCATCTATCAATACTCTGACCTGTATTATGCCGAGGCTCACCTCTGGAAGTATAGATCAGCCAACCACCTTTTTCTTCCCCGATGGTTGTTTCCGACAACTCGCCTTTAGCGACCACCTATCTTGATGTAGCAACGAAACTGAGTCATATCTAACCCGCATCTACACTCGCGCATGGAGGATCGCGAGCCTGGCAAACCCGCCCTCATACTGGCAGTGGCCTCACTCTAGGCGCTCTGCGCACCCCAAGCTTAAGGTTACGGCTTAAGGTCCCGGCTTGGCGGTCACAATCCCTTTTGCAATTGCTCATAACAGCGGTCTCGCCCACTCTGATTTCGGGAGAGGAGAGTTACCGCATTCAGTTGATCAGCGCCACCGGCGCATCACTCCATTTCACGGTGTAACAGGGCGACGTGACTTCCGCCGCATGGAGCAGTTGAAGAAAACACGGAGACGGTATTGTGCCGGTAGCATGCATTCAGCTTTTTTACTTTGTGATGTCGTTGCGGTAGACGGTGCCGCCTTTCAAGACGAAAGAGACATGCTCGAGGATGGTGACGTCGTCGAGAGGATTGCCGCGAACGGCAATGATGTCCGCATAACAGCCTTTTTCGACCGCGCCGATTTTGTCGGATTGGCCAAGGAGGTCGGCAGCGTTGATGGTCGCGGACTGAATGGCATCAATGGGCTTCATACCCCACTCGACCATCTTGCCAAATTGTTTTGCGTTGTCGCCGTGTGGGTAGATACCGGAGTCAGTCCCGAAGGCCATCCTGGCCCCAGCCTGTAATGCCTTGCGGAAATTCTCGCGCTGCAGACGACCAATCTGGCGTTCTTTATCGAGAGATTCGGGAAGGACATCATTCTTTTCACCACTTGCAAGGATGTAGTCATCATTGTAGATGTCGAAGACGAGATACGTCCGGCGCTCCTTGGCAAGGCGAATCCCTTCTTCGTCAATGAGGCTGGAGTGCTCGATGGAGTCGACCCCGGCGCGGATGGCATTCTTGATCGATTCCGTACCATGGGCATGTGCAGCGACTTTGCGCCCGAGCCTATGAGCTTCCGAGGTGATGGCCTGCATTTCTTCCAGGGTATATTGCGGGACATCCGGATGGCCGATCCTGCTCATGACTCCACCAGAGGCGCAAATTTTGATGACATCGGCACCGAATTTGATCACTTCGCGCACCTTTTGCCGCGCCGCCCATGGACCATCTGCTACACCTTCAGCTTTGAAGTTGAATTCGCTTGGGAGAAGGTTTTTGTCGCAATGTCCACCGGTTATCGTAAGCGGCGGACCGGAAACGATCATGCGTGGACCTGGAATATCACCGCTTTGACCCCGTCACGCACCGCTACATCCGTGTAGTGGGATGCGCCGACATCGCGGATAGAGGTGAACCCGGCGAGCAGCAGGAGCCGCGCATTCTTTACCCCTATTACCGTTTCGCGAGGAACCGAGATGCCGAGCGACTTGTAACCGGAGTTCTGCGGATCGAAGGTGATATGGGTGTGTACATCGATCAAACCGGGCAGGCAAGTAGCATCAAGAAGATCAATGGGCACGATGCCGAACGGTGTGGCGTCCGCGGGGCCGATGAAGGTGATGACGCCATCCTTGTCCCAGAAGATGAGTTGATTGTCGAGCAGGTGTCCGGTGCGAACGTCGAGAAACTTGCCGCAGCGAACCGCACCGGCAGTAGCTTGGGCTTTTGGAAGCATCACAACCAATATAGCCAAGACAAAAAATAAAAGTATCGGGTTGTTCGCTTTCATGCTCGTGGAACCGATTATCAATCTGCTTGTCTCCGGGCGAAAATTTGCCAAAGCTCAGCCTGAAAATGCGTTGTTAATAGAGCAGCACCATAAAAACTTTACTATAGTAGGTCAAAGAATTTTTTTCACCTTTGTACCGAGCGCGAATTGCCTTAATAAAAAATAACCGAAGGGGTGAGTTAAGAGAATAGTTGGCTCAAATTGTTGGTAACCGGACTGAAGGAGATTATCGACATGGGTAACGTGAGAAACGTTGGGGGGGTAACCTCAGGTCTTACCGCGGCGCTTACTGCTCCGGCCCTTGCGCACCAGGGAACCGTAGCCGATTACTCAAGCGGAGTTCGGCAATCCAGCAAACAGGATCCGACGACTCAATATCCCCAACCTCCTTTTTCGCCGCAACGGCAGGAGCCTCCTGGTCTTACAAGCAAGATGACCCCACGTCCGGATCACGGAGAAACGAGCTACCGGGGCTCTGGCCGGCTTGTCGGTAGGAAGGCGCTCATTACAGGAGGAGACTCCGGTATCGGACGTGCTGCGGCTATTGCCTTTGCCCGGGAGAGTGCGGATGTTGCAATCAACTACCTGCCCGTCGAGGAGCCGGATGCGCAAGAGGTCGTCGAGCTCATCCGGGCCGAAGGGCGGAAGGCAGTCGCAATCCCAGGTGATATTCGCGACGAAAATTTTTGCCGGAAGCTGGTTGCGGACGCTGTGCGCCAGTTGGGCGGTCTTGATATTCTGGTTAACAACGCGGCAGCGCAAGTCGGGCAGCATTCGATCATGGACCTCACAACCGAGCAGTTCGATTCTACTTTCAAGACCAACGTCTATGCGATGTTCTGGATCACAAAAGCCGCCATGCCGCACCTTAAACCGGGTGCGACCATTATCAACACGTCTTCCGCCCAGGCTTATAATCCATCCCCCTCGCTGCTCGACTATGCGCAGACCAAAGCTTGCATTGTTTCGTTCACCAAATCACTTGCCAAGCAGGTCGCCAAACAGGGAATAAGGGTGAACGCTGTTGCACCGGGGCCGTTCTGGACACCACTCCAACCGAGCAGCGTGGAAGCCCCGGAGGACCTTCGTACTTTTGGCGAAGAAACTCCACTGGGTCGTCCCGGCCAGCCTGCGGAACTCGGCCCCCTTTACGTTTTGCTTGCATCGCAGGAGTCGAGCTATGCGACGGGGCAAGTGTACGGCATGTCGGGTGGGAAGGGATATCCGTAGCTGGAATAGCGGCATCGCTGGTCTATGCGCGGGAGGAAAGATGAGAAGTTGGAACGTGGTCGTAACCGTGGCAGCAGGACCAGGCCGTCAATCCCGGCTGCTAGGTCAATTACGCCGGCTTGGCCATTTTGAGCGCACAGAATTTAAAAACGTGTGCTTGGGACATGTCGAGAATACAGCCCAATTCCTCGAAACCCTGGAAGCGGCTCGCAGAAACGACAAGCCGTGGTTTTCCGATCTGGGGCGCGTCATCCCGGTTGAGCAAACCTTTTCCTTCACTCCCGAAACCCTGATTGAACAGCTCAAATTGGGGATAACGCCTTTCTTAGAGCGCATGTCAGAGGGCACTTTTCATGTGCGGTTGGAGCGGCGCGGATTGCTGGGCCAAGTCATGAGCCAAGAGGTGGAACGCCAGGTGGGTGAGCATCTCAAGGCGTTGGCAGAAGCAAGGGGCAAACAATTGCAGGTATCATTCACAAATGCAGACTACATTGTGGCAGCGGAAACGGTAGGCACTGAGTGTGGCATCGCCCTGTTCGGCCGTGCATTCAGGGAACGCTTTCCGTTCGTGCTAACGCACTGAAAAAACAAAGGATGGTCCCTATCAGACTCGGTTGACCCCTCATTGATTTGGAAACAAACGGGGAGAGGCATGGCAACCTTACGAGAAGAAATCATCGAGTCCCAAAAAATTCGATCAGAACTTCTCAAATGGAAACTTTTGATTGTCTCGGCCCTGGGAGCCAGCGGACTAGGCTTTACCGAACACGGCGGAGTCCGCGGCGCCTATCTGGTACTGCTCCTTATTCCTCTTGTGTGCTTCTATGTAGACTTACTCTGCAGACATCTTTCGCTTCGCATCATCGTCATCGGGGCCTTTATGCGTATTGGTTCCTGCGATATGGAGACGGCCTATGAATGTTTTGTCAAAAAAACCACGAGCATCGAACCGAAAAAGCTGAATGTCTTCGCCTTGGAAGAGTGGGCTTTGGAAGGTTCCACGGTTGTCCTGTCGTTACTTGTCATTGGCGCCGGCCTAATACTCCCGGAACTCCCTGAAATCAGCCTCTTGAAAACTGATATGTCAATCGGGCCCATAAATATGCAAACGGGGGATTTCATCCGGGCAATGTTCATCGGATCTGGCCTCATCGGCATAATCCTGAGCTTGATCGCTCGCCGGCGCTACCGCCGTCGCATAAATGCCTTGAATGTACTTGCGGAAGATGCGAGTGTGATTGAGGAAATCCGTTCGAAGTTTACTGGCGATGCGCGCTGTCGAGAAGGGGCGCCTTCCCAACCTGGGCAAGAGTGACATGACCATCATCCATCACGAGGAGATACGTCGGCGGGTTAAATCGTCTTATGGCGCAGATGAAATTGCCGATCTTCTTATCTTTCTGCAGGGCAAAGGGACGCTGCGCTTCACGCCGATGCCTACCGGCTTACATCCCGCGGCTGCAATCCAACAAGGAGCGAGCATCCAGAGCGGCTACGGTAATACCTGGGTTCGAGATAATGTCTATGTTGCCCTCGCTCACGAAACAGCCGGGCAATGGAAAGCGGCAACGGCCGTTGCGGAGGCGCTCGCTGCATTCTACAGCAAGTACCGACGTCGCTTGGAGGCTATCGTGGAAGGGCTTGTGGACCCGAAGCTGCCCATGAATCGCCCCCAGGTGCGCTTTGATGGGCTGAACCTCGTCGAAATCCCCTCGCAATGGGCGCATGCCCAGAACGATGCGCTTGGCTACTTCCTATGGTTGTACTGCCGCATTGCTTGCAATGGGCATCTGAAACCGGACAGGCAATTACTGGCCCTTTTCGCGCTGTACTTTGATCGTATTCGCTATTGGGAGGACGAAGACAGCGGCCATTGGGAAGAGATGCGTAAGGTAGAGGCGTCCAGCATCGGTACCGTATTGGCGGGACTGGAATCGTTGCGGGAACTTCTGATCAGGGATAGAACATTTGTATGCCGTTTCGGCACTCGGACAGTCACGGTGGAGGTCGTTGATGAGCTGGCCGCAGCAGGTAAACAGGCGCTTGCCACGATACTGCCAGCCGAATGTGTTCAATCCGACCCCCGGAGGGCGCGCCGTTATGATGCTGCCCTCCTCTTCCTGGTCTATCCGCTGGAGGTGGTGGACGATGATATGGGACAACGCATTATCGGCGATGTACTGGAGCACCTGCAAGGCAAATATGGCATCCGCCGCTATCTGGGGGACTCTTATTGGACAGCCGACTACAAGGACAAGCTGGTGCCCGCAGAGCGTACCGCAGATGTGAGTGAGCGTCAGGCAGAACGCGACGCCCTTGCACAGCCGGGTGAAGAAGCCGAGTGGTGCATTTTCGACCCCATCGTTTCAATTACTGCTGGTCGCCGCTACCTGCGCACCGGAGACCCTGCCGACCTGGAAAGGCAGACCCACCACCTGAACCGCTCTCTGGGACAGATCACCGGCCCTGACTGTCCGCAAGGTGAGCTGCGTTGCCCCGAAGCCTACTACCTGGAGCATGGCCGATACGTTCCCAATGATCATGTGCCGCTACTGTGGACTCAAGCCAACCTATGGCTCGCCTTGCTAGCAATGAAGCATAGTATCACCCGTGCACCTTGAGTCTGCACAAAACCACAAAACAATATCTTGCTTATCGCCCTGGGAAGGTAAAGGGTAAAGGCTCTTGAACACTCGCTGAGACGGTTGCTCGTCCTCGCCATCTCACTTCGTCTCAATCTAGAAATGCCCCCGTCGCCCCAGGTGCAGTTCGTGCCCGTCCTGATCGAGGTACAGATCGCCAAACAGGACAATATGTATGTATGCTTTTGGTACTGGGGTATAAAGTGTGAGAATCCCGAGAGCGAAGTCAATGCCGCTGATGATAGCCAGTCCCAGACACTTTCCCGCTTCATCCGCGAGACCACAGAGCAGTTGGTCTGCAAAATTTCGAGGCAGCACCTCAACCCCCTCCAAGGCGGGGGGATTTGCTTCATCCGCCACTCCAATCAGACCCTCGGGCAGGAGTTCGGCATAGACAAAACGAGGGTCTTCAACAGGTTTGCCGCTGAAGAGACTGCTACGCTGCACAATAATCTCTTCCAGCCCGAACCCCACTTCGCGTGCCCCCTGAAAGTAGGCTCGGAACGCTTCCTCCCGCGCACGACGGCGCGTCCGTAGCGTTTTGTGTGCTGCAAGGTGGGAGGGCCGCAGACGCAAAATGTTGCAGTGACGCGCTGCATGGCGGATGGGAGCCAGTTCGTCGTCGTGCTCCAGGCTTACCAGGACATCCGGGCGCAGGGATTCGATCTGGAAGCTTACCAGTACGCGCCCCCTGCCACCGATCAAGCCTGGGGTGTCGATGACCACGAACTCTCCCTGGGCCGCTTCAACCAGTTGCCGGGTGCCGGAGGAAATGTGCCATGGGGTTAATGTGACCGACGAAGTACATGTGCTGGCAGGCAGCATTGGCAAAATCCATATCGGTTTTGAGTTCGGCAAGTGTGACAGTAGCCGGCGGGCCTATGTCCTTCTGGCCGATGTCCGCATCTATGAAGGAGACTCTGTGCCCTCCTCGCAAAAGCCTATTGACCAGAAACCTGCAGTAGCTGCTCTTGCCAAGGTCAGTCGCGCCCAGGACCATAATCCGCCGCCAGTTCCTGCTTGGATGCGCTTGGCTGAACGCTCCCAGGTCGCTGGAACGTCGAGGCCGGTCTCAGCCATTTTTTTGCTTCCCACTTGAGGAAATACGCAGGGCACCATGACAGGTTTAAGAAAGGCAGCTGGTTACATGAGAAAGGAATACGGGGAACCTCAAAGAAGGGACAGGAAGAAGGCTTTGCTATGCACCGAGAAGATAAAAATTCAATCCTGGATGACTTCCTTTTCAGGAACCTGTGTGTGCCTGGTCACCAAAGGTCGTCAGCCTATTAAATTTACATAACGGCTGTTTCAGGCCCGGAAAAAATACCTGCCCGTGCTATGCCATCCTCTCCGATCGTACCGCGAAACATGGCGCCGGTATTGAAACGCATCGCATAATCGCCATTCACGTCCAGCACGATCAGGCCGCCATCCCCACACATCGCGGCGATTTCCGCCAGCGTGTTATCGGCAGCCTGGGCAATCGGAGTATGAAGCATTCGCACCTGCGCTGCCGTATTGAAAGCAGCAGCGGTACGAATGAACATTTCGCCTGTGCCAGTCGCGGATACCGCAACTGAGCGATTATCCGCATAGGTTCCGGCGTTAATAATGGACGAGTCCCCTACCCGTCCAGAGTGCTTGTTCGTAAGTCCGCCGGTCGACGTGCCGGCCGCCAGATGGCCATGGCAGTCCAGCGCGACAGCGCCGACGGTTCCGCGTTTTTCATCCTCGCCCGGCAACGTATCCAGGCCAGCATCATGGTCGCGCAGAATACTTTCTTTAGCGATGGCTTTCTGCAATTGATTCCAGCGGTACTGAGTATAGAAATAGGATGGGTTCACGATTTCCAGGCCCTGCTCCGCAGCGAAGATTTCCGCACCTTGACCGATGAGCATCACATGCGGACTTTTCGTCATTACCGCATGTGCGGCGCGAATCGGATTGCGAATCGTCGTCACTCCCGCAACGGCGCCTGCCGCGCGAGTGGATCCTTCCATGATTGAAGCTTCCAGTTCGTTGCGACCATCATGGGTGAACACGGAACCCTTGCCGGCATTGAACAAGGGACAGTCTTCCATCACCGCAATTGCCGCAATCACCGCATCGATGCTGCTGCCGCCCGCTGCAAGCACCCCATGGCCGGCGATCAGCGATTGCGCGAGCGCCTCCATGTAAGCCTGCTCGCGGTCCCGCCGCTGTTTGCCAGGTTTAACGGCTCCAGCACCCCCGTGAATCACGAGGCGGATGGGTAAATTATTCCCCGTATTTCTGTGTGTTTGTATCGTCATGAGATCAGAACCAAGAGTAAGAAAGACAACAGGGACACATCGTAATTTCCTGACGGATCATTTGTGAACCCGAAGGGTACTTTTCTGCGTTAACAGGGATACGGACTCGCAAAGCAATAAATCTTTATTCTTTAAAAATTCCGGTGACACGTCACTGGATTGAATCAGAAACTGCTGCTATGTTGAATAGTCATGAACCGGATGAATTAACGCCAACCTCCGGTTCACGTACCCGGTGCTAAAGTTAAGGAGATGGTAACAACGCGTGCAAATATTCTGCTCGATTTTTCGGCATCAAAGGAGCTAAGACATGGCATTGACACAACTTGCAAAACCCCAGTGGCAGGACTACTTCGACCGCGTTTCCAAGGTTCTGGGTGCAAAGCTGGTGGAAATAGAGGTCACAGGGCTTGGACTCGGCGACCAAGTTGAAGTGGACTGGCTGCCGCTGATTGGACTGAGCTACGATCCCAGGGGAGACGTTCTGGCGGTGATGGTTGAGGGGATTGAACACAATATCCGGCATCCGAAGCAGATCCATGTCGACCAGGATGTCGAGGGCCTCTACAGCATCGAGGTGGTGGATACTGCGGAAGAACACCACATCTTGCTCCTGAAGGACCCGCTCAAGTTGTCGGCAGCTTGAGAAGCAAGGGTTCTTAAAAATATCCCGCGGAGGGGTCCAAGGGGCATGCTACGCCATCTCATCCATCTCGACACCTTAAAGATCACTCGACTCTGATCACTCTGATCCCATTGATTGATATAACTGAAGGTCCTGCTCGGAGAAACAGCAAAAGATCACTTCTTTGAGTGAAGTTTCGGTTTCAACAAACTCCCGCACGGTCTTGATTGCTATGTCTGCGGCAGCTTCAGGCGGGTAACCATAAACCCCGGTACTGATGCATGGAAACGCAATCGAACTCAAACCATTGGCAAGGGCAATTTCCAAGCTCCGCCGATAGCAGGAGGCAAGTTGTTCCGGTTCATTGCTTTTTCCCCCATGCCAAACCGGCCCAACGGTATGAATGACATGCTTTGCCTTTAAGCGATAACCTTTTGTGATCTTAGCGTCACCGGTTTTACAACCGCCAAGCAACCTGCATTCCTCCAGCAACCCCGGACCAGCAGCTCGATGGATAGCGCCATCAACACCACCCCCACCCAGCAATGACGAATTAGCGGCATTCACGATTGCATCGGTTTCCAGCTTTGTAATGTCACCACGAATGGCATGAAGTCTGGTTGTCATTGATTGTGGCCCGGCTTTAGCGGATTATAAATCGCAGAATGGAAATTTAGCATGGCACTCTGTCGTTTAACATGCCATACCCTTGTCCTATCACAACAAGTTCGGCGAGCGCGACGGTGGGCCCCAGCCTACACCGCTATGCAAAGCAAAACTTTCATCAGCGCGCTATTAGAGAAGTTGCCTTTTCCTATTCCGATATCTATAAAAACTTAATGCATATCTAATCCTGCACGTAAATCAGCAGCAAATTTGATCAGGTAATAGCGTTGATTCCATGTAACGACGTTGAATTCTAACCATAAAAAGTTCTTGCACCGGTATTTTGCATGAAAAGTTTGATAGTCATTATTGGGACGCTGAAACTAGTGAATTCCGCACTGATTGACAAGCTACCTTACGAAGATTGCGCAAAGGAGAATAGCTATGATAGCCAGCATGACGCCCACCGGCCAATGGCTCAAGAATCTCCAGGAGGAGTATCGAAGCTTTATCAGAGAGAGCCCGCTATACACATCAATCGCTGCAGCTTCCTCGGCGGCGGATTTACAATGGATCCGACAGTTGTATTATCTGTCTTCCGACTTTACGGCCGCAGTGGCATTACGCTATGGCAGCTGCCAAGATTCGCGTTTCCGAGATGCTTTCGGCGAACATGCGGCTGAAGAAGTGACTCATCCCGCAGACCTAGCCGAATGGATGCGTGAGTTCGGATTTCTGGCGGCCGGCGAAGAACCAACCTCGGTATCGCCGACATTGGAAACTCTGGCGTTAGGCTCCTATCTTATCCGCGTCGTTACACGCGATCCGATACCTCATCAACTCCTTACACTTAACTTGCTGGCGGAGGGAACGGCATGCGATTTCTACTGGGCTGTAAATCCGAAACTGGCTGAGTTGGGATTGACTCCCAAGGGATACTGGGCGGTTCATGCAAAAGCCGATATGAGACATGAAATTTTAGGTCTCGACCTCATTCCCCAATGCGCTCCGGATTCGCCTTGCGGCAGGTCATACGCCCATGCACTTCGGACAACGGCAAGCTTTTTCAGGCTGGTATTTGATTCGTGGAGCGGTAGTCAGCTCGAAAAGTTTAAGGTGCCCATTCCGGAAGCAGAAACTTGATCATTTGCTTGAGGTGGCCCTCGCTTGAGTCCCATGGATCCTTATCGATACAGGTTTCCGACATTTCCCAGAAGGAGTTGCTGTCATGTACCGCAAACCGGAAGGCTTTCAACCTCCCTTTCCCGCCTGGACTTCCGAATTTTCCGGCGTTAAGGAAATAATCTTTGCTCAGATCGGCGTACAGAGTGAACAGGCAAACCGACCTGCCTTTCACGCCATTGCCCAAACCTTGGGTAACGCTAAACACGTGGATCGTGCCATCTTCGAGGACGTGTCTGGTCTCCGTAACGACGTATTTCTGGCCTATTGGGACAACGCCGAAAGCTATGCAGCCTGGCTGGAAAGCCCAGCCGTCAAAACATGGCGGGAGCAAATGGAAGATGATGCGGGAAAATGGTTTGAAGTGGCTAAGATCCCACCGCCGTTTCTGGAAACACTCTACGACACCGAGAACCACGAAGCGGGCATGTCGCATCTCGCCAGCGAGATGCCATTGACTGACCGACACGGCTATTGGGGCGCCATACGCGACCGTATCGCTATGGCGGAAACGGATGGCCTGTCGCCAACCTTGCCCGACGCGGTGTTGGGTGAGCCCAAGCGACATGAGACGCAGGGGAAACGACTGCGGGTTAGGGCGCCGGATAACCTCTGTTTTATTCGCACCGCGCAGAACTGGAGCGATTGTCGAGAAGAGGAGCGCGCAACTTATCTGGATATGGTGGCGCCAGTGTTGGCGGAGGGGGTACGTTACCTTTGCAGTAACCCTTCAGAGAGTGGCTGCTGCATTGGCCGTTTCCTGCACGAATGTGACCTGAAAACAGGCGTGCCTTTAGACAAGACCTGTATGGCGGCGTACTTCCTTTCGCTCGATCATCTGGAGCGCTGGGCGAAAACGCATCCCAGCCATCTCGCTATTTTTCAAAGCTTTATGAGAATGGTACAAAAGCTTAATTTCCAGATCAGCCTCAAGCTCTGGCACGAGGTGTGGGTGGTGCCCGGAAACCATCTTCACCTGGAATATCACAACTGCCATTCCGCCACAGGGCTGCTGCCGTGGTTTGAGGTGGAAGAGCTAAAGAGTCAGTAGCCGGTGAGGGCCTAAGAATCAGTTTTATCCTTATACAATTCGTTACGGATATTGCAATTGCCAGACTGACTTTCCTCGACACAATTAAGTTGATGGTTGGGGATCAGTGATAGCCGCGTCCTCGCAAATACCCGCTATTTGCGTCTTTATTCGACGAGCAATTGAATGTTGTGAAAAGGAGAATTGCTATGACAACCAGTACAGCACCCGTTACACAATGGCTCAAGAATCTCCAGGAGGAGTATCGAAGTATCATCAGACAAAGCACTTTCTTTAAGAAAGTGGCTTCCGCTTCTTCCATGGAAGACTTCAAATGGATCCGACAGTTGTACTATTTGTCCTCCGACTTTACCTCTGCAGTGGCGGTGCGTTATGGCAGTTGCCGAGACCCTCGTTTTCGTGATGCCTTCGGCGAACACGCAGCCGAAGAAGTGACGCATCCCGCAGACCTGGCCGAATGGATGCGCGAGTTCGGATTTCTCGCAACCAATGAAGAACCCATGTCCGTTCCTCCGACTTTTGAGACTCTGGCGTTAGGCTCATATTTTCTTCGCTCGGCTATCCGCGAGCCTATACCCCATCAGATCATCACGCTCAATTTGATAATCGAGGGAATGGCATGTGATTTCTACGAGGCAGTAAATCCTAAATTAGACGAATTGGGTTTGACTCCCAAAGGCTACTGGGCAGTTCACGCCAAAGCCGATATGAAACATCAAATTCTAGGTCTTGACCTCATTCCGCCGGCTGCTCCCGATTCACCTACCGGCACGTCATACGCCCGAACCGCTTGGGAAGTAGCAAGCCTTTGGGTTCAGGAGTTCGAGACATGGAGCGACGTTCCAGTTGAACGAAGACTTAAACTACCCTCCCCGGCAGAATTGGCCCTTGGTCGAGTCGCTTAATCCCCTAGCAGATAATGACAATATTCGGATTAGGTGACGGGCGAGACCAACGATGAAAACAGGAGAGTTACTGACTCAGCGTCTGGAACTCGTCTATCGATGGTACCAAGGCATGGTCAACCGGGATACGGGAATGTTTGAGTACCTCTACCTCCCCGAGACTGACACATTCGTGCGCGAAAAATCCCCCATTCGGGATATCGCCTCCGTGTGGGACTTGGAAATACTCAGCGATTTTCTGAACAGGAATGAGCTTCGGCCTTTGATCCGGAAGTCGTTGCGGCATTACGGTAATTACCTCGTGGAGCGCGACGGTCACCTGATCCTCGACCCGGATCGGCTGGAGGAGCCTTCGTCGATCGCTCACAGTGCCTTTATGATTCTCGCCCTCCTGCACGCCCCATCGCCCCGCCGGACGGAGGAGATCACTGCTCTCGCCGAGGGGATACTCCATCAGCAGAGGCCGGATGGCTCGTACAAGGTGTATTTCCATGATCTGCCCGACCACGGGGAAGAACTGTACGCCGGCGAGGCAATGCTCGCTCTTCTGGAAACCTACCGGCAGTTGCAGGACGCCCGATGCCTGCAAAGTGCGGAACGTGCCTTCTCCTATTATGATGCGCAGTACTTCCGGTGCGATCGGGTTGCGGGAAACATCCTTGTCTTCTTCGCCAACTGGCAATCACAGGCGTGCCGCCTCTTGTTCAAGTGCACCCAGAGTATGGAGATCAAGAAGGATGTCGCCGACTACCTCTGCCGGATGCACGACCAGATCATGGAGCGGGACTTCTATGAGAACGTTGAGCGCCACCCGGCACAGCAGGTTTCAGTGGAAGTGGCCTGTGCCCTTGAGGGCCTCAACGACGCTTATGCGCTCACATTGCTCGCATACACCTCAGACGATAAGCGCGCTAAACGCTATCATGACTGCATCTG
This sequence comes from Nitrosospira sp. CT, assembly GCF_059489795.1. Classification (NCBI taxonomy): domain Bacteria; kingdom Pseudomonadati; phylum Pseudomonadota; class Betaproteobacteria; order Nitrosomonadales; family Nitrosomonadaceae; genus Nitrosospira; species Nitrosospira sp. CT. The sequence goes on along the minus strand of NZ_JCAHZJ010000077.1, from coordinate 32,358 downwards.
CGCCGGGGTGACATATTTGCTCAGGCTGCAATCCATCCACAGTGAAACGGAAAGGGAACGGGGCGGTTTCGGCCTGACCCTGGAAGATAGGACGCAGAGGATTGACATTACCGGCCATGCGGCAAGTGCCTTCATGAAGAGTGTAGAGAACGGGATCGAATGCCGGCTACCATCCGCCAATCACTAATGTCTCCTGTCTGTAAACCTGGCCGATGTTGACATCAAGCTCTTGAAGACTCAAGAGCGAAGCAGAGGATAGATAGGGAAATGACGCTGACAGGGCGCGGAGTCGGACAACGCTCACATAAGTTTATTATCTCGCCACAGGCAGGAACGCGCCATATCGGTCATCGACCGGCAAACAACTCAAAGTTTGACCAATTCTTATCCGGTGATAACAACTGTACTCGACCTGACAGCTTGTCCCGAGCTTTATTTTTCTGCCATAGATTGGCATTTATCAATAAATGCTTGCCGATCAGCTTCGTTGTCGAAAGTTGGAAGCACCGCCTGCATTCCTATGCCAGAACAATTTGTTGAATTTGCCTCAGGAGCCTTGTCACCACCACAACTAGTCAAAGCGCCACTCAGCGCAATAATAAATACAATATATTTAGACTTCATTAAATTCTCCCTTTTTAAAAATCAATCATCAACATGACTCAGATTCAAGTTGAGGTACAACAACTGATGGCGTAGCTCATCGACACCTCGAAGAATACCTCAGAGGAACTCTAAATCCCAGCACTTTGCGTGATCGGTGCCCTGTTGGTAGTGCCTCGCTTTATTGGCCCGAGCAGTTTTCGCAACAGCTTTTGTAGATAACCCAGCTACAGAACCGAAGATTGATTTTATCGCCAGTTTATGCGGACCGGAATTCCACCTTTAGGTCGCAGGGTTACCGCCATCTCAATCTCGACTTCATTCGGGTCAAGCAACTGTAAATCACAGTGCTGAACTATCATGCTTAGCAAAAGCTGGCTTTCCATTAACGCAAAATGACTACCGATACAGATCCGTTCACCTGTACCGAAAGGTATGAACGAATACTTCTTTTGAGGTAATAGAAACCTGTCAGGGTCAAACTGCTCAGGCTGCCGCCAGAAATCGGCATGATGATGAAGATTATAAATACTGAATATCGCCGACCTGCCAGCCTTTAAAAGATACCCATCAACCTCGGTATCCTTATTAACTTTACGCAGCAAGAAGCCAGCAGGTGGACGGAGGCGCATCGATTCACTGAGCACGGCTCTGGTATAAGCAAGCTGCTGCAAATCCTCGGCGTTCGGGATTCTTCCTTGCAGCAAACCGTCAAGTTCCTGACGCACTCTGGCAAGTACATCCGGATGCCGGGCTAGTAAATACAAGGTCCAGCTTAGCAAGTTCGCGGTCGTTTCATGGCCTGCACTAAAAATGGTAATAACTTCATCACGAATCTGCTTATCGGTCATCTTCTCACCGCTGCTGTCATCGCGTGCTTTTAGCAGCATATCCAGCAGGTCATTCTGCCCTGACGGTGCGGCGCGGCGTTGATCGATGATTCCGTAAATGACATCATCGATTATTCCCAACGCCAGTTTGAATTTTTGATTCGCGGGGGTGGGCACATATAACGGAAGAGTCAAAGGATTCACGATGCTTTTAATGGCATAGCGAAGCAAAGTATCCAGAGAGGGAGAGATATGCTCTATTTTGTCGAGCACACTGGTGCTGAACATGGTCTGGGTGATGACTTCCAACGTAAGCCGCGTCATTTCATTAGAGAGGTTGAGGTGTGCACCTTCACCCAGTTGCCGCCATCGATTCAACATATTGCTGCCCGCGGTAACCATTAGCGGCAGCAGCGTGGTTACATTACTTCTCTGGAAAACAGGCTGCATTAACTGACGCTGTCTTTGCCATAAATCGCCTTGGCTTGTTACTAAGCCCTGACCTAAAATCAACGCGATACCGGTGGGTTTCTCAGGATTGTAGATTTTTACAAAAATATCGCTTTGCCTGATCAAGGCTTGTTCAATCAGCTTTGGGTGACTGAATAAATAAAATTGGCGGGTAGCCAATCTGAAGCTGACCAAGTCCCCATAATCTCGGTACCAGTCATAAAAGGCTTGAAGGGGATTCGCCGCCATCTGCCTTAAATTACCCAGCAGAAAATCGCCTTGGACCTGTGGAACTGTTTTGTTATGCATCATCGTCAATAAGTTGGAATTTTAATGACAGGTTCATTAACATCAATTCGCCCCATGCATCTACCAATGCAATAAGCCAAACAAAGCAAATCGCCTCCGTTCAAGTAATAGCAACCAATAGTCTGCATTCTCAGTTGCTTTGTCATTGATTCCTGTCCTGGCTGCCCGCACGGATGTTCTTTTCAATCTCTCTTGAATAGCAGGTCGTTCCTGGGATGATAGCAGGTCAACGCCAGCTCTTTCTCTGCGTTAAACAATGCGGCAGCTCGCAAGCCGTAAGGATGCTGCCGTTCGTGAAAGAATCGAAAGGACCAAGGGGCTGATACGGCTCAACATATTAATACGAAAGGAATTTCATGGCCGCAAAATTCGAAATTTATAAAGATAAGGCAGGTGAGTTTCGGTTCAGATTGAAAGCCACCAATGGACAAACCATTCTTGCCAGTGAAGGCTACAAGGCTAGAGCGGGATGCATGAATGGAGTGGAGTCTGTTCGAAAAAATGCGCCGGACGACTCCCGGTATGAACGGAAAACCACTGAAAGCGGCAAATACAGGTTCAATCTCAAATCAGGCAACAATCAGGTGATTGGCACCAGCGAATCCTATGAGACGGAAAAAGCGCGGGATGGCGGAATAGAATCAGTCAAGAAAAACGCACCAGCCGCCATCATTGCCGATATGACAGAGCCGACTGGGAAAAGCGTACCTGGCACTCCACCAGCCGAAGCAGTAGTCTGAACGCCGGGTTTTCAGCTTGAAGGGCTTCTGTTGAAGTCCTTCCCTCAATCATCAGGTAATCAGCAGGCCAGACCCTGCATTCCAGTGGTGACTGTCGATCGACAGTTGCAAAATGCAGGGAAAAATTGGACGGATTTCATTTCTATCCGGAATATCGTTTTCCCTGTTTTCAGGATTGAAAATCAGAGGAGCCTGGATTTGAAGGAGATTTGAACTCCAGGCTCGAGGACAGCATAAAGCGATAGATGCAGGCGGCCAGACATACTCGGCTGGCATCACCAGGAATATGCCTCCTGCGAGGGGGCGTGCATACCTTCTCGAATATCTACTCAGCTAGATTGATCCGGACCCTCCTCCCATATCTGCCTGATTCCGTAAAGCACGGTCATCAACGGGGCTCCAAAAAGAGCAGGCTTCAAAAACTCAATCAATTCAACCATTTTTTTCCTCAAAGAAGGTATTCAATTATTCAGTCTTAGAAACGACGAAACCGCTTTGCAGCGGCAGCTCAGCTTTAGCATATGACGGATCGATTCCGTCTTTCTCTCAGTTTTGTGATTTTTTTGTTATGTTTTTGTGAAGAATATGTTAACAGATGGCTGTTGTCAAGCTGAGGAGACATTTGAGATAAGCTTCTGACAGGTACAAATCCTGGAAGATCGCCCCGTATGCGGCACAGCCGGTTTTCCACCTCCTTATCTACCCAGGTGAAGCGCCATTCCTGGTCCGACGTGCAAAAAATCTCCGTAATACTTTCCAGAATCCTCGCGGTTTGAAGCCTGGCAATCGAAAGATTAGGGCATACCTGTGCACAGAGCAGTGAGAGGGAGTCTGCGTGAAGCCATGACCATCATGTGATTTTTCTCACAGATTATTCTACTGGACACAATTACTCTCTACTTGCGTGGTAACTACACGCTTGTCTTTAACTTCTACTGAGGAGAATGTCATGGCAGCAATATATGGAACCCAATTTCATGATAACGACACGTCGCAGTGGGCATGGAATGGATGGTTTTCCGAATATAAATTCTTTCCATCATTGATAGGCACAAGCAGCAGCGACTACATCTATGGTTACGGGGGAAATGACACCATCTATGCATACTCTGGTAACGATACGCTGGACGGTGGAACAGGTACGGATTCGATGTACGGTGGGACTGGCAACGACGTGTACTACGTGGATACGACGACAGACAAAGTAATCGAGTACTACAACCAGGGCGTTGACCATGCCTACAGCTCGGTCAGCACCAGTTACAAATGGTTGCCCGCCAATGTCGAGAACCTGACCCTTACCGGTACTGCCTATTTTGGGGACGGCAACGATCTCGGTAATTTTATCTCCGGCAATGGTTACTCCAACTCTCTCTACGGATATGGCGGCAACGACCAGTTGTACGGCTGGGGTGGTAACGATAGCCTCGATGGTGGAGCCGGTAACGATACACTCATCGGTGGAGCCGGAATGGATTTTCTTACCGGTGGCACTGGAGCGGATACGTTCGTCTTCAACTCGGTAACTGAGAGTCCAGCCTGGGGAGCAATCGATACCATCTCCGACTTCAAATGGTGGGAAGGGGATGCGATTGATCTTTCCGCAATCGATGCAGACGTGAACTGGTGGGCAACTGGCAATCAAAGTTTCAGTTCGAGCCAGTTATCGTATAACCCCTCTTCAGGCATATTGACTGCCGATGTGTACGGAGGCGCGGACCTTCAGATCGCCCTGATCGGCGCCTCAGGATTTACTCCAAGCCTGGATGTTATCGCTTAACCGCTGATAACTCATCTTCTACTGGGTCACGCCGCGTGACCTGGTAGATTTTGGGGAGGAAGCGAGTTCATCTTCCCCAGACCGTAATCATTCAGGTCCCGCAAAGGGTTCGTTCCCACTCATACAGTTGCGCCTGGACCTGGCTCTGAGGTGACTTACAAATTGAAATTTCCCAAGACAGAAATTGCGCAAGTCCTTCTAAGCTTCAAAGGGGCATTCAGAACGGTAGGGATCTTCAGCGCCATTATCAACTTGTTGATGCTGGTTCCATCCCTGTACATGCTGCAAGTGTATGACAGAGTTCTGGCGAGCCGGAACGAAACGACTTTGCTGATGCTGACTTTGATGGCGCTCGGAGCCTTTCTGTTCATGGGCGCTCTGGAACTTGTACGAAGCTTTGTTCTGATCCGGATCGGGGCACAGCTTGATATGAAGATGAACAAACGCATTTATACAGCTGCGTTTGAACAAAATCTGAAGCGCGCAGGGGGTAACGCGGGGCAGGCGCTGCAGGATTTCACCACTATCCGTCAGTTTTTAACAGGCCAAGGCCTGTTTGCTTTTTTTGATGTTCCATGGTTCCCGATATATCTGATTGTCATTTTCCTGTTTAGTCCGCTGCTAGGCTTGTTTGCCTTGACTGGATCTGCGGTGCTCATTGCTTTGGCCTTTGCCAACCAGGCCTTGTCCAAAAAACCACTCGAGGAAGCAAATGCGGTAGCGATTACATCAGGCAATCTCGCAACCAACAATTTGCGGAATGCCGAAGTCATTGCCGCAATGGGGATGCTGCCCGACCTGATGGCACGCTGGTTAAGACTTAATGACAGGGTTCTGCGACTGCAAGCGGAAGCCAGCCAAAAGGCGGGAAAGATCAACTCGATTACAAAGTTCGTCCGGGTTTCGATGCAGTCGCTGATATTGGGCCTGGGCGCCCTGCTTGTCCTGGAAGGGAAAGTTACGCCCGGAATGATGATTGTCGCCATGATTCTGCTAGGCAGGGCATTGAGCCCGGTGGAGCAGCTGATAAGTGTATGGAGAAGCTGGAGTAGCACGCGAAGTGCTTACCAGCGTCTGAATGAACTTTTGGCAGCGAATCCCATGCGTGAAACAGGAATGTTGCTCCCAAAACCGCTTGGAAAAGTGTCGGTGGAAGCGGTGACCGCCGCTCCCCCGGGTTCTACAGTCAGCGTTCTTAAAAACTTGAGTTTTACGATTGCGCCCGGTGATGTGTTGGGAGTCATCGGCCCCAGCGGTTCAGGAAAATCGACACTAGCGCGTTTGCTGGTAGGGGTCTGGCCAGTGGCAATGGGTAAAGTACGTCTGGATGGAGCAGATGTCTATTACTGGAACAAGGATGAGCTCGGCCCGCATATCGGTTATCTGCCCCAGGATATCGAGCTGTTTGCGGGAACGGTTGCGGAGAATATCGCCCGTTTTGGAGAGGTCGATTCAGAAAAAGTGGTAATGACAGCCAAGCGCGCGGGAATTCATGAAATGGTCTTGCGCCTCCCCCAAGGTTACGACACCCCTCTTGGAGACGGTGGAGCAGGATTATCGGGTGGTCAAAAGCAGCGTCTCGGGCTGGCGCGGGCAATGTACGGTGACCCCTCCCTGATTATGCTGGATGAACCCAACTCGAACCTTGACGAAGTGGGTGAGCAGGCATTGATCGAGGCAATCGATGATCTGCGCAAGCAGGGTAAAACCATTGTAATAATCAGTCACAAGAACAGTGTACTGGCCGCCACAACCAAGCTGCTGCTGTTAGTGGATGGAAAAACGCAATTGTTTGGCCCGACTGCCCAAGTCCTGGACAGGTTGAGGAATCCCCGTCCACAGCCAGTGCAGCAGGTGCAGCAGGTGCAGTCAAGATAAAAATTGGCCGGAAGTAAAAAGGGAATGTCTATCAGAGAACTCAAAGTCTGCCTGACGAGCATGAGATCGTAGGAGGGATGAAATGCAGATGAAATTGCAGAGCAGCGGCAGTAGCTATGGCGGCCCCCAGGAATCGCCCCTTTCAGGAGTAGAAGGAGTAGACAGCGATGCTGTCCGGTATATCCGCCTCGGCTGGGGAATCGTCATCGCGGGGATCGGAGGTTTTTTATTGTGGGGTTCATTGGCTCCGCTCGATAAAGGAGTGCCGCTTAGCGGGACTGTTACGGTAGCGACCAACAGGAAAGCAATTCAGCATCAAGCGGGCGGAACGATTGAAGACATCCTCGTGAAAGAAGGAGATGTGGTTGAGACGGGTACGGTCCTGGTTCGCATGAATAGCGTGCAGGTTAAAGCTAACGCCGAGACGATGCGGGTCCAATATTTTGGTGCGCGTGCAGCAGAGGCTCGTTTGACTGCCGAGCGTGATGGGAAAAATGCCATTGTTTTTCCCATAGAGCTGGAAAAGATGAAAAGCGACCCAGTTGTTGCCAACTATATCGCCATGCAGCAGCATCTGTTCAGCTCCCGGCTATTGGAAATACAGAGCGAGTTGTCCGCAATGGATGAGAGTATTTCCGGCCTGAAGTTGCAAACCAGCGGTCTGGAGGAATCACGGGATAATAAAAAACAGCAACTGGAATTTTTACAAGAGCAGTTGGGTGGGATGCGTGATCTGGCCTCCGAAGGTTACGTGGCGCGCAATCGATTGCTGGAACTGGAGCGAATGTATGTCCAGATCAGGGGAGCGATTTCTGAAGACATTGGCAACATCGGTCGCGGGCAGCGACAAATTGCCGAACTAAAGCTGCGCCGTATCCAGCGCCAGCAGGAATACCAGAAGGAAGTGCGCTCCCAGTTATCGGATGTGCAAAAAGAAGCGGAGGCGCTTGCTCACAAGCTAAGCGGTCTGGATCATGATCTCGCAAACGTACTGGTCAAAGCGCCGGTGGATGGCACAGTAGTCGGCTTGAACGTCTTCACCCGAGGCGGTGTAATCGCCCCCGGTTTTAAGATGATGGACATTGTACCCCGAGATGATCCATTGATGGTTGAAGGTCGCCTGCCAGTGCATCTGATCGATAAAGTCCATCCCGATCTTCCCGTGGAACTTATATTTACCGCATTCAATCGCAATCTGACGCCTCATATACCAGGAATAGTGACTCAGGTGTCTGCGGATCGCTTTGTTGACGAAAACACGGGAGAGCCCTACTACAAACTGCATGCCAAGGTGGCGCCTGAAGGGATAAAAATTATCGCTGATCTGCAGATCAAGCCGGGAATGCCGGTTGATCTGTTCGTGAAGACGGGTGAGCGTACGATGATGAACTACATCCTGAAGCCGATACTGGATCATTTAAAAATGGCCATGACGGAGGATTAGAATGCCTGTTCGAGCCCACCGTCTGATTATTCCAGCCCTTGGCCTGCTAGCGCTGTTTCCACCGAAGCAGGCATTGGCAGCAGGGTTGGTCCAGGTTTACGAAACAGCTTTGGCGAACGACTCCGCTTATCAGGCGGCGATTCACGAAAACAGGGCGGGCCAGGAATTCGCGGCGATTGGCCGTTCCGCCTTGCTCCCCTCCCTCTCCGCAAGTTTTGCGATAAACCAGAACCAACAGGATTTCACCCGCCAGGCCATCAGCCTCCAACGAAGCTATGAAAGTCAAACAGCTATGGTTCAGCTAAGACAGCCTCTTATCAACCTGGGAGCGTTCGCCGGCTATAAACAGGGGGTTTCAAAAACGAACCAGAGCAACGCCGAATTCTCCAATCAGGGTCAGGAGCTTATCCTGCGCCTTGTAGGCGCCTATATTAATGTGAAGTATGCCGAAGATCAGTTGGCGCTAGTCACTGCACAACGGACAGCCCTGGAGGAGCAGCGACGGGCAAACGAACGCATGCTGGAAAAAGGTGAAGGTACAAAAACTGATGCCCTGGAAACACAGGCAAGACATGATCTCGCGGAAGCCCAGGTACTCGAAGCGCAGGACAGTCTCGCGAACGCGCGCGATGTGCTGGCCTCCATCATGGGTGAGGAAGTCACGGAACTTGATCCACTATCGGATGATTTTCGGGTCAAACCCCTGCAGCCAGGAAGATTTGACGACTGGAAGGAAATTGCCCTGGAAAATAATCCCGAGATTGCTACTCGGCGTCATGCGGTAGACGTGGCGCGGGAGGAGATTAACAAGCAGCAGGCGGGTCACTTCCCTCGGGTGGAAGCTGTGGCAGCGATCGCGCGTAACAAATCCGATAACCCGATCCTGGTTGGCATCGATGCGCTTACGCAAAGCATAGGCGTGCAAGTAAGCCTGCCTTTGTATTCCGGTGGCAATGTAAGCGCCATGACGAGCCAGGCAAAATCCAACTACGAAAAAGCGAAAGCCGATCTGGAGACGAAAACGAATCAAATAACCGTGGAATTGCGTAAACAGTTCAATCTTGCCTTGACAAGCACTTCTCGTATTGCCGCTTTGGTAAAGTCTGTCGATTCGGCAAGCTTTCTGGTGGAAGCCACTGTGAAAAGCATCAAGGGCGGAGTGCGCACCAATCTCGATTTCCTTAATGCCCAGCAGCGGTTATTTGAAGCAAAACGGGATCTGGCTGAGGCGCGTTATGGCTATCTGCTTGCCTATCTTCGGTTACGGAAGGCCGCAGGAATAGTCGGGATCAGCGATTTGCACGATATCGCGACCTATTTCACCTCCAGCGATACCTCCCCGGTATCAATAGATGTGGCGTTAACCACGGGAAACAAGATGGAAAGGGCTGATAGCTCGATTACGTATACTTCCAGGTAAAGTGAGGTGAAAGGCAGGAGGCAGGAGGCAGGAGGCGGGAGGCGATCTAGCGGAAAGAACCGCATATCGCTTCAATCATTACCATTTACCATTTGTCCCAGGCCGGCCATATCAAGAATGTGCAGATCACGTCCTGTCCGGGCTATCACCTTTTTTCTGGCTAATGCATTCAATTCGCGAGTTACGGTCTCACGCTGGGTGTTGAGACGGCTGGCTATCTCCGCGTGAGTTGGTACCGGGGAGATTAGGCCCTGATTTGGTGCTGCTGAATGCGTTTTCGCAAGGCGCAGAAGCTCCGCACGAATACGGTTCGGAACTTTCAGTGCGCTAAGGCCATAAACCCGGTCTATAAGATGCCTTACCTGGCTTGTCAATCGCTTCAGAACAGCTAAATATATTTCCTTGTTGGAATAAATGAGATCCAAAAAAGATTGTGTCGGCAGGGAGGCCACCACTGAATCTTTTTTAGCGGTCACAGTTGCCGAGCGAGTATGGCCGTCAATGGCCGCCAGCTCTCCAAATATGTCTCCGCTCGATAAGTCACACAAAATAACCTCATGACCTTTGCAGGAATTATAGGTAACCCGTACCATGCCTTCCACAATAAAAAAAGTACTATTTGTATCATCCTGATGCCTGATAATGGTTTCCCCCGCCGCATATCTGTGGGTGCGGCAGCAGCCAGTCACTGCTTCCAACTCCGCAACTGACAGATTTTGAAGTTCTTTGATACCTGCAAGTGACGCGCCGCCTCGTTCAACTGATTTATTTACCGCGCCCATTCCCACCTCTTGCTTTTTTGAATCCTTGAACACGTCACCGCCGTGGCGGGCACGGCAACTGCCTGATATCGTCAGTTCCTCAATCGACGCGGTTCTTGATAGATTTTCAAACATTGTATGAGCGCAACAGTGAGTTACAGATTCAGTTCTTCGATAGAGATCGGAGGATGCTTCCCTCTTGTGGCTGAACCATATGGTTCTCCTTTAGAATTGAGAGTTGTCTCATTCGACTTGAGTCGTCAGTTTCGACAAATGCATCCATGGCTCAGATTGAGGTATTAGGTTGCGCCTGAACGAATGCCCGGGAAAGAGCAGGAATACATACGCCAACTACGCAGAATTACGTATTCGCTTGACGAGCATCCAGCTGGTGTCATCAATGAGAGGGAAACTGGTTTTCCGGCAAAACAGATAACGAAAAAGAAGGAAAAACGTAAATGTATGTAGCCCATCTACGCAGGGCTATGGATGCGCATGCGCCTGGCTCACGCATAATGGAACCATGAAACTCCGGCGAAAACTCATTCTGCTGGCCCTGGCGCCACTTGTACTGGTGCTCTGCATGGTTGCCGTCATGGTCAATCACCAGTCGGTCGAACTGGCGAAAGAGCAGCGCGACGTGATCGAACCCGCATACCTTGCCAGCAAGCAGGACGAGCTCAGGAGCTACCTGACACTGGCACAGCATGCCATTGCCCCCCTTCATGAATCAGGCCGCACGGACGAGGCCACATTGTCGGAAGCAAAGGACATCCTGCACCGACTGGATTATGGAAATGACGGCTATTTTTTTGTGTACGACCTGCAGGGAACCTTGCTCGTACACTCACGCAAGCCGGAACTGATCGGGAAAAATCGGCTGGGTTACCGCGACATCAATGGTTATCCCACCATCCAGATGCTGATCAGGAAGGCGCATGAGGGCGGCGGATTTGTCCAGTATGCGACGGAGAAACCTTCCACCGGCAAACCCGCCACCAAACTTACCTATGCCGTTCTTCTGCCCAGTTGGGGATGGGTGCTGGGCACGGGCATCTACCTGGACGATGTCCAAGGCGTGCTGGCGAAGGTAGACGAACAGGTGGCCGTCAACAACTACGATACCCTGCTGTGGATCGGCGTGGCGGCATCGCTGGGCATGACGATCATCATCCTCTGCGGCCTGATGCTGAATATCAGGGGCCGGCGCGAGGCACAGGAAAAGGAACGTGCCTGGCTGTCGAGCGAACTGCATGACGGCATCTGCCAGCGGCTCGCGGCTGCCCGGTTCCAGGCGAGTGCCGGCCTCATTCAGCTGGCAGGCGTACCGCCGGCCTATGCTCCGGCACAGTCCACGTTCCAGGATCTGGTTAAGGATCTGAAGGATGTCCTGCAGGAGACGCGGGAAATCTCCCATGGCTTGCATCCGATGATCCTCAAGGATCTCGGGCTACTGGCAGCGTTGCAGCGGCTTGTGCATGACATGGAAAATGACAGCATCGTCATCCGTTTCCGTAGCTACGGCCCGGTCGAAGGGCTTCCCGCGGACACCAGCCTTGTCTTCTATCGCCTCGCCCAGGAATGCCTGCGGAACATCAGGCAGCACTCCCTCGCCAGCAGGGCATTGCTGCGCCTGACAGGGAACAGACGGGCCGTGCGGCTCACCGTATGGGACAACGGCATCGGCTTCGATGCACGCGACCGGGCCTGCAGCGGGATGCGCGGGCTCGGCCTGCACAACATGAAAGCCCGCGTGGAAGAAGCGGGCGGGCGGCTGACCATTACGTCAAGACCGGGCAGCACGAAGGTGACTGCCACCATCCCTCGACCTTTTTTACAACGACTGATACCTGGAAATCATGCCCAACCTCCCCATTAAGATACTGATCGTGGACGACCACCCCGCATTCCTTAAGGGCATCCGCACGCTGCTCGAAACCCAGACCTGCTTCAAGGTGGTGGCTGAAGCCGGGAGTGCAAAGGAAGCATTGGACGAGGCGAAGAAAAAAGAACCATTGGACGATTCGAAGAAAAAAGAAGCATTGGACGATCCGAAGAAAACGGATATCGACCTCGTGTTGCTGGATATCAACATGCCGGGCACGGACGGCGTCGAACTGGCATCCCAGCTTCGGGCCCGTTATCCGCGGATCTTCATACTCATGCTCACGGTGAATGAAGGGGACGCGTACATCCGCCGGTCAATAGCGGCAGGAGCGAATGGTTACCTGATAAAAGATGCTGAACCACAGGATATCTTTAATGCCATTCATACGGTTGCGGGCGGGGGACGGATTTTTCCGGTTAAATACCAGCCGGAACAGGGTCTGACTCTGAGCGAAAAGCGGGTGTTGTGGCTCACCGGCCACCGGAAATACGATACCGCCAGGATCGCAGCCAGAATGGGTATCGTCGAGGCCACCGTAAATACCCATCGGCATAATATCTGGGATAAACTGAAAGCGGTCCTTCCGGCAGCAGAAACGAGCAACCCCAATCTGCTTGTCATCCTGGGCGTGGAATACCGCTTCCGCTGCCTGGAGTATCCGTCGGAATGAGCTTCGCCGCCGGAGGGAGCAGAGACAGCCCGGGTGATTCAGCACCGGGGCACCCCTCGTCCCCGCTTGCCGATGACCTGAACCTTCCCCTGCCGGCCGAGCGGTCGTGAAGCTGCGCAAAAAAATCATCCTGCTCGCCTTGGCACCGCTGATTCTGGCGCTCGTTGCGTTGGCCATCACCGTAAACACCCAGTCGATCGAACTGGCGAAGGAACAGCGCGAGGTCATCGAACCGGCGTATCTTGCCAGCAAAAAAGCCGAGCTCAGGAGCTACCTGGTGCTGGCGCAGCATGCCATTGCTCATCTTTATGATTCAGACCGGACGGACGAGGCAGCAAAAGCGGAAGCCAAAGCCATCCTCACCCGCATGGATTATGGGGACGACGGCTATTTTTTCGTGTATGACCTGCAGGGGATCTTGCTTGTGCATCCCCGCACCCCCGAGCTGATCGGAATGAACCGGCTCGACTATCGCGACCTCAACGGATTTCCTCATGTCCAGCACCTCATTGCACGAGGTCGCGAGGGCGGCGGCTTTGTCAGATATGTCATCGGAAAGCCATCCAGCGGAAAGCCTGCTCTCAAGCTTACCTACGTCATGCCGTTGCCAGAATGGGGATGGTTGCTTTGCACTGGCATCTATCTCGAAGATGTGGAGTATGTGCTGAAAAAGGTGGACACGCAGGTCACCGGCAACAACCGTGCCACGATGCGCTGGATAGGGAGCCTCGCCTTTCTGGGAATGGCGGCAATCATTTTTTTTGGCCTGATGCTCAATATCCGGGGCCGGCGCGAGGCGGAGGAAACGGAACGCGTACGGCTGTCGAGCGAACTGCACGACGGCATCTGCCAGCGGCTCGCAGCTGCCAGAATGCAGGCAAGTGCCGGCCTCATCCATCTAGCGGTCATACCGCCTGCCTATGTTCCGGCACAAGCTGTGTTCCGGAATCTGGTTAAGGATCTGAAGGATGTCCTGCAGGAAACGCGGGAAATCTCGCATGGCCTGCACCCGATGATCCTTAAGAATCTTGGGCTGGCGGCAGCGTTACGGCAGCTTGCGCAGGACATGGAAAATGACACGACCTCAATCCAGTTCCGCAGGCACGGCCTGGTCGAAGGGCTTTCCAATGGCAACAGCCTTGCCTTCTATCGCCTCGCCCAGGAATGCCTGAAGAACATGAGGCAGCATTCCCACGCTACCAAAGCTGCGCTGCGCCTGGCAGGGACCAGGCACGCCATGCGGCTCATAGTATGGGACAACGGCATTGGCTTCGAGTCGGATTGCTTGGCCGCCAGTCGCTCACACGGAGTGGGCCTGCGCAACATGAAAGCCCGCGTGGAAGAAGCAGGCGGACGGCTGACCATTACGTCAAGACCGGGCAGCACGAAGGTGACTGCCACCATCCCTCGACCTTTTTTGCAACGCTTCCTCCCCATGCGGGACCTGCGATCTTCCGATTAGGATACTGGTTGCGAATGGTCACTCGATGACCGTCACAACGTAGTTCGGTCAGTCAGGATACGGATCAGCACCATGCCTTGTTCCGCAAAGAAAGGTAAGACTTTGTGGAAATTCAAGATAACGGCAGGTGAACGCCACGTTACCCGATTGCGCCTTTAACCATTTCCATGTAATTTCATCTTTCATTCCCATGAAAAAAAGCTTTTATTTTTCGGGGGCGCTTCTCACTTAGAAAGGACAATGCTGCCATGTATCCAGCCCTCCAGTCGTTGAAGGCCCGGTTTGCAGAAATCGATGACCTGAGGCGGGCCGTTTCCGTGCTCCATTGGGATATGTCCACCCACATGCCTCAGGACGGAACAGCCTCCCGGGGCCGTATGATAGCCACGGTCGAAAAGGCCGCTCACGAAAAACTCATCGACCCCGATCTGGCCACGCTTCTGGAGGAAACAGCGGCATTGCCCGATGCAATGCTGTCTGCAGACGATCGGGCGTTCCTGCGGCTGGCCCGCCGGCAGTTTGTCCGTGCGTCGAAAATCCCTTCCGGTTTCAAGGCCGAATTTTTTCAGCACATGGCCGAAACTTACGAAGCCTGGGTCCATGCACGGAAATTGAACGACTTCAACGTCGTCGCGCCCTTTCTGGAAAAGACGGTCGCATACTCACGCGCCCTCTCGGATTTCTTCAACACCGGAGAAACCGCATGGGCGCATCCGATGGACCCACACATCGAAGACGCTGACCCTGGCATGACCACGACAGCTATCAAGACGCTTTTTGCTGACCTTCGGCGTGATCTCGTACCATTGGTCCGGGAAGTGTCGTCTCGCAGCAGGCCACGAACCGATTTTTTGTCACGGGCCTATCCCAAGTCCCGGCAATTGGAGTTTTTGAACTGGCTTGCCAGGAATATCGGTTATGACTTCAATCGGGGGCGGCAGGACCTCACCCACCACCCGTTCATGACAAAGCTTGGCGCCGGGGATGTGCGCATTACCACCCGGATCAGCGAGACAAATGTTTGTGATGGCATTTTCAGCACCATTCACGAATGTGGTCACGCCTTTTACGAGCTGGGGCTTTCGCCAAGCCTGGATGGCACTATTCTCGGTCACGGCACTTCCGCCGGCATTCACGAGAGCCAAAGCCGGCTGTGGGAAAACCAGGTGGGCCGGTCCCGGGAATTCTGGACATATTTTTATCCCCACCTGCAGACCCGTTTTTCAGAGGCTCTTGGGGATGTTTCGCTGGAAGAATTCTATTGCGGCATTAATCGCGTGGAACCGTCGTTGATTCGCACCGAGGCCGATGAGGTGACCTACAACCTTCACGTCATGATCCGCTTCGACATCGAATCGCAGCTTCTGGATGGCTCGCTCCAAGTGAAGGATCTGCCTGCGGCCTGGAACGACCGGTATGAGGCTGACCTTGGCGTACGCCCCTCGTCCGATGCTCAGGGCTGTCTTCAGGATGTCCATTGGTATTACGGGAGCGTTGGCGGAATGTTCCAGGGCTATACGATTGGAAATCTCTTTAGCGCACAGTGCTTCGAGGCTGCTCTTGAGGCCCATCCTGAAATTCCGGAGGCGATGATGCAGGGAAATTTCAGCACCCTTCATTCATGGCTGAAGGAAAACATTTATCAGTACGGCTCAAGTCTTTTCCCGCAAGAACTGATCCGCCGTATGACCGGTCACGACTTATCGTCGAAACCCTTCGTTGCGTACCTGACGCGGAAATACCTGTAGGGACTTCCACAGCGACAAGAGTGACTGACGCACTGGCTTCAGGGTTTTCCGCTTCGACGGGCAAGGCGTCAAAAACACCAGGAAACTGACGATACTATAGTCCGTCCCCACTCTACATTGCACCATGCCATCACCAACTGGCTATGACTTGAACATACGGCGGTCTGTGCAGGTTGATGAAGCAATCGCGCAAGCGCTGAACCCAGCGTTATAGCCCCTTGGGGCGGCATATTTGCGCTATGCAACCAGAAAATAACAAACCAGAGTAATTATCACGGCACCTATCAAATTAAGAACCAACCCTTCCCTTGCCATGTAGGTGATAGGGATGCGGCCGGTGCCAAAAACGATGGCATTGGGCGGAGTTCCAACAGGCAGCATGAAGGCGCAACTTGCACTCATCGCTGCTGGCACCATCAAGAGGCTCGGGTCAACATCCGCTACAATAGCCGCTGGTGCGAGAAGCGGCATCAACAGGACTGTGGTTGCCGTATTGCTGGTAGTCTCAGTGAGAAAGGTTACCACCAGTGCAATGGCAGCGATGATGACCAGGGGGTGCAGGCCGGAAAGAACTGCCAGTTGCTGGGCAACGAACCTTGACAGGCCGGACTCGACAAAGGCTTGCGCTATGGTGATACCGGCCGCGAAGAGAATGAGAGTGCCCCATGGCACTTTCTCTGCGGACTCCCAGTCCAGCAGCCTGCTCCCACGTCCATTGGGAACCAGAAACATCACCACCACGGCAATCAAGGCGACCACGGCGTCGTTAGCCTCCGCAAAGCCGAGCCAGGTACTCCATCCGCCAAACGGCTCAGTACGGGTCAGCCAGGCGAGGATGGTAATGCCAAAAACGATCATTACGCGTCGCTCTTCCGGCCGCCACGGTCCCGGTGGAGGCATGACCAGTTCCCCTAGGTAGTTCAGGTTGCGTGTGAGCCAAAAGCCCGCAAGCGGCACCAGTAACAGCACGGTTGGCAGGCCCCAGCTCATCCACTCGGTGAAACTCACTGTATTGCCGGTGAATATCCGGTACTGCTGCATGAACACCAGATTAGGGGGCGTACCGATCGGCGTTCCAAGACCACCGATACTGCAGCCGTAGGCAATAGCCAGCAGCAGCGGTGCAGCAAGATTTTTATCCTGGCTCTCATCGATTACGGCGAGGGCAATGGGCAACATCATCACGGCTGTTGCAGTATTGGAAATCCACATGCTGACTAGGGCGCATGCGCACATGAAACCCAGCACGATTCGCCGGCTGCTGTGTCCTCCGATAACGTTGACGAGCGTCAGTGCGAGCCGCCGGTGCGAACCCGAACGCGCCATCGCTGCGGAAATCATGAAGCCGCCCAGCATCAGTAAAATCAGATCGCTGCCGTAAGCGGCGGCTATCTTCTCCTGCGGCATTACACCTACCAGGGGGAATACCGCCAGCGGGATAATCGACGTGGCAGGAATGGGGATGGGCTCAAAGATCCACCAGACGACGCAGAGAACAGAGATTGCCCCGGTCCAGCACGCTCTGGCATCCCAACCATATGAACTCATTGCTAGAGCAAGGGCAGCAGCAAGCAGAGGACCTGCGAACAATGCCCAGTGACGGGGAGAGGAATTTATCAGTGTTAGCATGCTCCTATCCGGCTTGAAATATCTTACCCGCTTACTTTCTCAAAGTAGTTTTCAGGCAGCATGAGGCTTACATTGGGCTTAGGCTTACATTGTTTTGCCTACAGCGCCCCGAACTGCTCAAGGAAGAAAGGTATTCCCCCTAAATTCCACAAGGTTCTGGCTGAGTTTATTGTTGCATTCGTTCCCGGTTGCGTCCTCCCTTGGTTCCGCCAACGGAACAGACATGAGCCAACCCCTCAAGGTCCTGATCACCGCGCGATTGCATCTCATATCAATTACCCCTGCCCGTTCCATCTTTTCTGATTTTCCCTGCCGATACCGTATCGTCTTTGGGCGGGCTGGATCATCCTTGCGGGAAGCATTGCCTATTTCCCTCCAGGCGATTTCTAAAGATCGTGCGAAGAGATCAGCGCTCTCCTCCTTCAGTCTTTCACCCCCGCCCCTCATCCAGAGACCAGCAGGGTCCGGTTCATTCCTTGGATCGGAAACAATCCTGATGAGATTTTTATAAAGAGGCTCTGAAGGTGCACCGGGAGCATAGATGGCAATATGGTTATTCAGAACTATGGCACTTTGGTCTTGAGTAAGAGTGAAGGATGGCATTACTTCAACTACCCATTCAGCTACGGATGGCGAATTGAACTCCACCCATTTCTTGCTGCCACCCACCGATGTCTTATTCAATCCTCGCTGCACCAATTCCCTGTATGTGAAATTGCCGAGTGCGGTTTGGTATGGGAGGAGTACTTTGTCAGCTTCAGTCTGAAGTTCCTCATCTTTTCCATATTCCTTGATGTACTTCCCGGTGACAAACGCCAGAGAATAAAGAACATCGATGGAATGGATTCCTTCTGCCTCAACGTTCCTGTTGTCTTGAATGACCTCACCCTTGTAGACCACCTTGTCAGCTTCCGGCAGGCGGACAGACCAATTCTGTTCTGTGCCCAACCTTACAGGGACTGTTCTCTCCCCGGATCGGGCATCGCTGCCAGCCTCTGCTGGGGACATTACGATAATGAGTGTGATGGCTGCGACAGCTAATGCTGTTGGTATCATTTGTCGTGCCAGTGCAGGTCTCATGAATGAAAAGTCTCCTCGACTATAAGCATGTCATCAATTATTGAATGGCTTGAGAAAGGCATCCTTGCCCATTTCCAATACCTGGAAGTAGGCGTTGGTTAAACCCGGAAAATTCGGAGACTCGTCCCATGGACCCTCTGAGCCCTTCGCCAGCTCCACCGGCATGTACCATTCGTAAGCATTGTTGTTCAGGCTGACCATGGACCCCACTCCTTTCAATATTGCTTTAGGCTCGCTAGTGGGAAAATAGGTGGAATAAGGCCGAAGCATCCCCAAGTCCGTGATCTGGATAAGAACAACTTTGTCGATGCCGTATTTTTGCTTCAGTGGAGAAAAATCTTTCTCGGCGATGTCAGTGCCTTTGCCGCTGTAATCCAACAGCTTGCTGATATCGACGTCTTCGGAGATCACGATTACATTTGAACCCTTTTTGCGAAGCAGTTCAGCCAGGCTGTTCTTGAGTTTTGGTAGGTCCTCGTGCGGCAATGTCCGTGTGTGATCGATAAGCGAGGAATTTGCCAGAGTCGCGGCAGCGATACAGAGCAAACAGCTGGCTCCCGGCAACTGCATGTCCACTTTTGGCAGGGGCGTCATGGCGACACCAACCCGATGGGTTTTTGAAGCTAATGTGCTTTTAGAAAGAGAAAGAGGCCGCTGAGGCGTAGCACAACCGGTGAGGATCAAAGCAGCTGCAATGAGAGCGGAAATAATAAAATATTTATTTGGCATGATTTTCAATGTGGAACAATTAAAGGCCGAATTCAATTTTTTCGAGAAATGCCTCAGGAACATCACTTTTATATGAAAAAAATTTTCAAAGCTGAATGATGGGCAACTATTAAAGATTTCAGCTATTACTTTATTGTCGTTACCTGGTTGATCCGATTATTCCGGTCATACGAAACCTCGAATGCCATTTCATCGCCACTAAAGACAGCTTCGGCCGGAGTGCCAACCACCTCCCATAAGCCCAGGGTCATCACATCGGCGGCTCCATGGAAAAGCGCCCTGCCAGCTTTTACCCCAGTGCTGTACCCTTGGACGAACTTGAAAACTTCATATTTCCTGCCATTTCTTGTCTCGCTTGTAGCAGGGGCGCCAAACTCTCCCAAAAGCATGGTCCGAGGAGTACCTAGCCGGAATAAATCAACATTCTTCTTGTCTGGCTGCTTGGCGGCCATGAAGACTGAACACCCAGAGCTAAAAACCAATGCCAGCACGCAAACAAAGGCTGTCCATTTTCTTGAGATCATTGCTTTTCCCCTTATTTTCAAGTTGATCTAGTTATATTCTGTGAACCATGGCGCGGATTGAGGTATTACACGCCTGAACGAATCCCCGGAAAAGCGCAGGAATACGTACGCCAGCTACGCAAGATTACGTAGCACTTGCCGGGTGCCTGCTGGTGCCGATGAGAGGAAAATCGCTTTTTCCGGGAAACAGATAACGCAGATAACGAAAAAAGAAAGAAAAGCGTAAATGCATGCACCCCATCTACATAGCCCTATGGATGCGCATGCGCCTGTCTCACGCATACTGGGAGCAGCGCGAAGTGATCGAACCGGTGCATCTCGCCAGCAAGGCTGCGTTGCGCCTGGCAGGGACAGGCAGGCGGTGTGGCTCATCGTATGGGACGATGGCATTGGTTCGATCCGGATTAGGGGTCGGTAGTCACAGCCGCGAAACGGGGGGTCTGGGTAATACGAAAGCCCGCGTGGAAGAGGCAGGCGGATGGCTGACCATTACCTCGGCGCCAGGCAGCACGAAGGTGACCGCCACTCTTCCCCGACCTCTTTTGCAACGCTTCCCCCTGCAGGACAAGCGATCCTCGGATTAGGAAACTGGCCGCGAATGGTGGCTCAATTACTCTCACAGCCCGGCTCGGATTTCGAGAAACATCTTCCCCGCGCCAGCTCCGCAGTCAGCTCTTCATCGGGTAAAGCCCGATTTCTCCCTGGCCCTTGCCCTTATATAGTAGTACCTCCGGCGTCCCGATCTTCTTCTGTACACACCTGCGTAAGGAAACTACGCAGCCCTGTGCTTGCCGCCGGCTACCACCCGGCGAATACTTGATTCCGCTCCCGGAAAATCAGGCTGGATGAGACTCGCCTAGACAAGCATCGCATTTCACGGCATGGAGGTGAATCATGGATACTCAGGGAAATTCATACCAGAACAGAGACGTTTTGGCAGCGCCACCACTGGACAGCCCGAAACAGGAACCAAACCTGTTCTGGCTGATCGTCGGCGGCGGTTTTCTCCTGTCCCTGATATGGGACTCGTGGCTTCTGCTGGTTGCCTTGGGTTTCTTTGTTTACTGGTGCATCCACAGGAGCAAGGATGCAGAACGAATAAAATACCTGCGTGCGTATGAATTTCCGGCTCCCGTCGCGGAGCGAGTCAGGAAACGCTACCCCCACCTGTCGGAGGAGAAACTGTCCCTGGTCATGCTAGGACTGCGGCAATACTTCATATTGTGCAATACCGCGAGAGGCGGCAGGGTATCGATGCCCTCGCAGGCGGTGGATGCAGCCTGGCACGAGTTCATTCTGTTCACGCGCGAATATGCGGAATTCTGCAACAAGGGCCTCAACCGCTTCCTGCATCATGTGCCGGCTAGCGGGGTATCGGCAGCAACGGTATCATCCAATGGAGCCGATGCAGGAATGAAGACAGCCTGGCGGCTCGCCTGCAAATGGGAAAGGATCGACCCCAGGAAACCGGAGCGCCTACCGTTCTTGTTTGAAATAGACGCAAGATTGCTCATTCCGGACGGATTCCGACATTCTCTCGATAATGACTACGCGGCGAATGGCGATCAGGCAAGCGACGGCGGAGAAGGCGCCTCCGGCGAGGGCAGCGGTTGTGGCTGTGGTGGATGTGATGGCAGCTGAGAAGCAGGGCAGCAGGCAGGAAAAGAGGTTTCAGGCATTCGACGAGCGTAGTCCCAAGATGATTTGCTGCGTCTCGTCTCGGGCGACAGCCTCCCTGGATGTCAGAAACTGTCCGCCAGCGGCAGAATGGAGATGTACGAACTTTTTCCGCTTCCTGAAACTGACCCGTTTCTCTTTCTCTTGGATCATCCAAATACTTTAAGATACTCACCGGCAAAAAGGCCGACCGAGGCCAGCATGATCAACAATGCCTGCATGACGGGCTGCTCCAGCATGGGCTGGAATGCGCCCTCGTCGATGGCGTCTATCCTGCTGATGGTTTCATCTATTCTTCGGGTAGCGTTATTCACGCGCAGGTCCTGCAAGCTCTTTTTGACGAAATTCCTGAGCTCGCTTGCTTCGTGCCGGAGCACGAAGCCGGAAAAGAACAGAAACGAAATCGCCACGGCGAAGGTGATGCCCTTGCTGAGCGGGAATTCCCGGTTGTCGAAATAGGTGATCCTGGCAAGCAGCATCAGCATGATGCAAAACATGGGGTAATAGATCAGCCTGTCGACTGCCTGCGTTCTCGCGGCGACCAGCGAAACGATATTTTCAAGTCCATCAAGACGCTGAAGGACGGATGAATAACCAAGACGGTGGGGGACGCAACCCGTAAGGAATGGATGCTGTGTACACAGCTTCTTGATCCAGTAAAAATTCAGCCTCACCGCATCGAGTACGAAGAAGAGCAGAAGCATCGTCACCGTAAAGCTTATCACGCCTACCCACGGGGGGAGATCCAGATGAATCATGTCGATCCAGTTGGCTGGATCAGTAGCGCCTCGCCATGGCAATGGCCAGGGAGGCAGCAGGTAGACAAGCAGGGTTTCGATGATGGCAAAAATCAGCCATATCCATACAACTCGGATTGAGCGAGGACCAAGCTGGCCATGGTTGTAATATTCTTTCCACAGATCCCACAGAATGATTTCAGGCTCCTTTCCATCGGTATTTGTGTCGGACCAGCTATTTGTCTCCACCCAATGTTTGATTGAAACATCCGTAATTTTCATTCCTTCAACAAAAAATAGATAAATAATTGCGATGACCGCGAGAATTCCGAAGCACCAGGAGAAGGGAAATTCTGACGGATAAACATCATTCCATGCATAGACAATAATCGTCCCTATGAGCACAACAGATAGAACGCCTGTTGTAACCCATTCTTTCAGCCTTCTTAACCACAGCTCACATTTACCTGGATTACTCTGTTTTTGGGAGATGTTTGAAAAATACCGTCTGCTCAAATTGCAAAAGCTCTCTTTAAGCTCGCGTATGGTTTGAACAAAAAACCAGAGCGCCAATAAAACCGCAATGATCTGTATGAATAGAGTAGGCCAGAGGCTCACGCCATCGGCAAAACTGAACGGCTCCCTCAATTTATTCGCGGAAAAAAAATACGTGCCAAAACCGAAAGCAAGAGCGAATATTACTGACATGGCGAAAAACAGGTATCTGGAGAACAGGCCGGACCGGGGGCGTATGGCGCAGTGAAAAACGATGAGGGAAACCGCAATCGGGAGCAGGAGCCATAGTTCTTTAGCGGTATTTTTCCGGGTATCGTCGGGAGGATGATAATGCTGCGCGTTTTCCGCAACTCCTAGGTGGACAAAACCGTTTCGACCGACTTCAAAAATGCGGGGAAAGGTTTCCGCTGATTCCTGAATACCGCTGCCATCGGCCGCGGCGATGCTCAGAGTGCGGTAAAAGATATTGGTCTGCTGGCTGTCCCGAAAGGGAGGAAATTGATCCTGGGATGCGCGTTGCTCAAAGGGTCGCTTATCAGGTTTGTTTTGATCTTCTTTGGTTTTCTCACGCAGCAGCAGATCGAAGTGCGAGGCGACGACGAGGTTTCTGGTGGAGCGCCAATATTTCGGGTGAAGCATCTGCGCATCCAGATCCGTCGTGAGAATCAGGAGATGCGGCATCTTCTCGCGCAAGGCCTCGATTATCAGCAACTTGTCGTTGAAATCGCTGCCGAGAATGACTACTGCCCTTATGCCGCTGTTGCGCTTATCAATATCCACAGTATGATGAACATTTTTTATTTCCCCCGCCAGTCGATGGAAGTAATCCAACTGGCCTGATCCGAGAGGCAGCGGCGGCGAATGATGCAGATCGATGGAAGGAACTTTTTCAGTCTTGTCTGCCGATCGGACTTCATTTTTATCTTTTTTATCCTTATCTTTTTCATCCCGGTTGCCGGTTTTTTTTGGGTTTCCGTCCAGGCCCTTCAGATAGAAGACATTTCTTATTTCATCGGGACGGCTGGCTGCGCCGCTGCCGCTATCGGATTTCTGGTGACCGCACTCCGGTTTGGCGCATTTCTGTTCGGCAAACAATTTACTTAGGGACTTCCGGATATTGCCCGCCAAGGCAGCCATATCTTCCGAGTTCTGTTCCGAAATGGTCATTACTTCCGACCAGTGCGTAACGCCGCGCAGCGTCAGTTCCCTGGCAAGTAATCCAGCAAGTTTTTCGCTGCCCGTCTCTTCACTGGGGTTTTTGCTATCGCACTGCCCTGTCCCGCCCGTTGCCTGCCTAGCAGGCTCTTCGCATGTTGCCCGAGCGTCCTTCCTCGCTTGTCCGGATGTGCTTGTGTCGGATGTCGCGGTGCCTGTCTTGTCATTGCATTTGACTTGCTTTTCCTTGCTTTCCATTCCGACAAGCTTGATGAGATGGATATTTACATCGTTATGGCATCCAACCTGCCCCCCTTTTCCGCCCTTCGCCCCAGTTACTTGGCACTTGGCATTCTGATCTTCGATGCAATTGATGTGGTCCTCTACCTGGCTGGAACGCTCGGGACCCAGAATGTTGCTCACATCGAAGAGGTAGATTTTGTTATTTTTGCGGATCTCTTTCAGCAGGTTCTTGAAAGCAAAGCTGCACCTTCTGGTGCAATCATGACCTGCGGCAAACTTGCTCTCGTCGATCAGTATCCCGCTGTCGATCCAGGCAACGACAATATCGGGTTTGCCGCCTTCGGGTTTGCCATCTTTGGACGTGGACTCGTGCTGGTAATGCTCCCAGCGCATGTCATATTCGCGGCGATTCTCCTGAATGGAGCAAAAATGCAGCGTTCCCGGCTCCAGTTGACGGTAACCCGATTCCACCAGGCCAGCAACGACCGCATAGCGCTGCCTCGTGCGCATCTCCTTATTTTCAAGGGTGTGGGGCGCGACTTTGACCAGCGGGGCCAGTACGATCCGTTCGGGGATTCCTTCACTCCTCTCTTTGTCGAGATTGAGGGCATCTTTCAGGGAGGCTTTACATGTCAGACCGGCTGGAACCGCCGTGCTGAAATTTTCATCGCGTTTTCCCCCCTTGGCGGCCAAAGCCCATGCCTCGGCCATTCCGCCTGATCCGTCAGCGGGATCGAACCTGAAAGGGTCCGTCCACAGCCAGGCTTCATAAGCATCTTCTCCAGTGAAGCGCGAAGTTCGGCTCTGAGGATTAGGGTCAGAGAGGCGGGGGTTTTCAATCGGGCGGTTGTACCAGATCAGGAATCCGAATATGACAAGCAGAGCCAGCCCGGCAAGGGGCTCTTTTACCGAGGGCATCATTCTGCGGTAGCCCCCGAGTTATCATCACAGGGTGTGAGCGGGAGCAGGATGGGGAAAATTCTTTGGCGATTTACCCTCCTGCAAACCTTTGCCTTCAGGATAGAGGAAAGGGTAGAGGTGGATCGGATTAGCGCGGTAATCCGGACTGGGACCGCAAATTCGATGAAGAAATACGTCCCGGCTGAATCTTGGCGGAAGTCGGATGCGGAAAAAGTAATGGATTGCACAAAACCGGTGTCCATGTTTTTCGTTTCCTCTTGCTCTTGTTTTTCGAGGCGCGAACATTGTTATCAAGGAACGATCTTTAAAATAATTATAGGAGTGGCTCAATGACTTTGCTGTGTATCTGTGGGGCATCAGGCGTTGTCTGGATTGGGATCAAGAAATTATTTTGAACATTATTGATCAAACGTGCAGATAGCGCGCTTCGAAGCGAAGTTATAGATAAGCGCCATTTTGACAGTCGATTAAAGTAATTTTTTATTAAATTTCCGCATGCTTTATCTGATATTGATCTGTTCCATCGCTCTCCTGATCGTCGGGCCTTCCTATTGGGTCAAACATATAATGGAAAAATATAGCGAACCCGCGAATCGCTATTCATTTACCGGAGCGGAATTGGCGCGTAACCTGCTGAACAGTGCGGAGCTGCCACATGTAGGGGTGGAGGTAACCGAATCGGGCGATCATTATGACCCGTTGAAAAAAGCAGTCCGTCTCACACCGGATAAATTCAACGGCCGTTCACTGACAGCTATAACAGTTGCAGCGCACGAAGTTGGCCATGCCATTCAGGATCACGATAACTATCCACCCCTTGCCATGCGTACAAGACTGGTGCAATGGACTGCTGGTGTGGAGAAACTGGGTGCCGGTATCCTGATGTTGGCTCCTGTAATGATGGCGGTATTCCGCTCACCTGCGGCGGGGTTGCTTTTGCTTGTCGGTGGCATCTTGACACTGGGAAGCGCGGTGCTCGTGCACGCGGTAACCTTACCGATGGAGTTGAATGCCAGTTTCGACAGGGCGCTACCGCTTTTGGAGCAAGAGCGCCACCTGCTCGATGGTGATATGCCGCACGCCCGGCGCTTGCTCAGCGCCGCGGCATGGACTTATGTCGCAGCTTCCCTGATGACTCTCCTCAACATGGCTCGTTGGTTGGCGATCTTGCGCCGGTGATGGAGGCCAGATGCAAAATGATCAAAGGGGGTGAATTCGGCTGGCTTACCATTGATCTTGAACGGCTCTGATTTCCAATCCCCACCACTCTTCGCTGCCTCTACCCCGCTTTTCAATTTCTCTGATGAAGTCCAATCATCTCACAGAGTAAACGCGGACTATGATTTGGAAGTGCGATGAACGGATGATCTGTCAGGAGTAAATTCAAATCGAGCTTCTCGTCCCCTGTGCGATCACGGAGCTATCTCATATGAACAAAAAACTGCGTTTCGCTTCGAAGATCATTCAATTTCTCATTATTGTTGTCCTGTCACTAGGATTGGCCCCCCAGGGCAGCCAGGGCGGCGTAATACTTCAACTCCAGCACGATCCCCACTCTCGTGCCCAGTTTCCATGGAACTGGGAATTCATCAAGCAGCATGTCGATCAGATACGAGCGGCAGGATATACCGCTATTTTGATTCCGCCGCATCAGAAATCATGTGGAATAAGCAAGGGGTATAACCCGCAGGATTTCACCAGCTTCAACAGTTCCCACGGATCTGAACAGCAATTGGCCGATCTCATCGAATCAGTCCACGGTGCGGGCATGCACATTTATGCCGATATGGTCATGAACCATATGTGCCAGAACCATCGTTTTACGTATGACCGATTTCGTCCGGAACACTTTCACCAGGCAGGAGGAATTTCGAACTGGCAAGATGAGCACCAAGTTGAGAATGGTTCTTTATTTGGACTTGAGGACTTGGCACAAGAATCTCCGTATGTACGGCAGGAACTGTTTGCTTTTCTCGTTAAAACCAACAATATGGGATTTGACGGCTATCGCTGGGATGCAGCAAAACATGTGCCGAAATGGTTCTGGAAGGACTACATAGTCAATAACGTCAACGCATGGGGCAAATACAATTTTGGCGAAGTTGTCGAGTCGGATATAAACAAGCTTCAAACGTATGTCGATACGGGCATGGCGGTCACTGACCAGAGCCTCTATACCGCGATGGCGGACAACTTCAAGTTTGGGGGCAATCTTGCCGCTCTCGATGGAACCGGATACGCAGCGCGCAATGGCGAGAAAGCGCTGACGTTTGTTGAAAACCACGACTACGGCCCTCCACCCAACCGTTTGCTGGCTTATGCATTTATTTCAGCCTACCCTGGGTATCCCTCTTTCTACAACGTGCTCCTTAATGACAAGGCCATCAATAACCTCGTCTGGATTCACGAGAATCTTGCAAAAGGCACGTACATCAATCGCTACAAAGACCGTAACACGCTAATTTTCGAACGTGCCGGACATCTGCTTGCAGGAATCAATCAATCCGAGACTTGGTCCCACCAATGGGTGCAAACTTCCTGGAGGAACATGAAGCTGCATGATTACAGTTTTCATGTAGAAGACAAGTGGACCAACAATGACGGATACGTGGAGGTTTGGATCCCACCCATGAGTTACGTGATGTTGGCTCCCCGATAGCATGAAATGGAATTTGTGCCTGGTCTATTCTTATTGAGATGGACCCGGTTTCTCATCCAGAGGAGGGAGCATGAAATCCAAATGTACCAGGTTGTTGAAAGCAGCTCTGTTCGGCCTTGGCATCTTCCTCTTGCTGCCGACGGTCGGCAGGGCGGAACCCTGGATGGGAGGGTTGGCGATCCGGGATGACGTGGTGTGGCGTGACGCGAGACCTGGAAATTATGGGACAGTCCATTACTTTCTGGATGAGGATCGAAACGAGCAGGTTTTCTTCGATGTATTGGTTCAAGTCAATGCCGATGGGCACGCGCTATCGGGGCTGCAGGTGGAAGTCTTTACGAACCTGAATCGACGGGACCACGCCAAGGTCTGGGAGAATGTAAATGATGCTGGCCGCCCCGGCAGCTACTATATGACCTATCCGATGAGCTATGTCAGCCACGTGGGCAATAATGAGCTATATAAAACAACGCTGGCTGCAACCCGCGCCGGCGCCTACAGGCTGACGGGACGGTTCCGCATTGGCAATGGCCCGTGGCGTTGGCATAACGATTTCAAAGCTGATGGCCGGATGCAACGTGATGCTGCCATTGTCGTTTCACCGCGAAAAGCCTTGAACCTGACGCTTTACGAAGCCAATCCGTATGTGGTGGAAGCCACGTCGGGCGGACCGGGTCAACAGCACAGTACACTCGACGACTTCACCGATCACGATCGGGATGGTTACGATCCTTTCAACCTTCACTATGTTCGCAGCACACTGGGGTTTAATACACTCTGGCTGATGCCAATATTCCCCAATACAAAAGAACGCCTGGACCCGAACCAGGGGCGACGCGTGGAAAATTACTCTCCGGGCAGTCCGTACGCCGCGCGGGATTACTGGTCTGTCAGTGAGCGACTTTCGGAAGGAGGCACTTCTGAGTCTGCTCTGCGTGAGTTTGGGTATTTGGTGGGCAAGGCTGAAGACCTCGACCTGAACGTTTTTATCGATGTCGCACTCAACCACGCCGGACGTGATGTCATCTTTGGGCAAGGAGCGGCCGACCTAGGGCTTGTTCCCCAAAATGAGGCGCGGCAGCCGGTTGCCCGTGCTCGCCCGTCATGGAGTACAAGCAAATCCAACTACCGCTCCCACGCCAGCAATGAGGGCGACATTGCCGAGTATGCGCCGACTGATCGTCTGGGGGAACACCAATGGTATGACGCAGGGATTGACTGGTACTTTGGCGACTATTCTTCCCTAGGTCCAAAGCCCGGCCATGGACGTGATACGAGCCGCGGCAGTGCGGAGGATGAGCGCGATCTCTTGTATACCGATCTCGATCCGGCCGGCGGCCATGATTTCGAGGTTGAGAATATCTGGAACTACTTTGCTTATCTCTTCCCTTACTGGCTTGACAAGACTGACAACAAGCTGGACGGCATCCGGGCCGACTTCGCTCAGGGGCTGCCTCCACAGGCTTGGGAGTACATCATCAACAAGACCCGTCAGAAGAAGTGGGACTTCATCTTTCTTGCCGAAGCTTTGGATCCTGATCCCATTCGTTATCGCGTCGCTCGTCACTTTGATCTCTTGACCACTGTCGACCACTGGTTATATAGAAACAGTGCCGTTACGATGAGCCAGCTCGTCGGCAGCCTGGAGCAGGAAGCGAATATTTACGGGTATAACGCGCCCGTCCTGCGCAATGGAACGAGCCATGATGAAGAAGGAAATCCGAATACATGGTTGATGATGGCACGCTATGCTGTGGCTGCGGCTCTTCCTGGCGCCCCAATGGTGTACATGGGCCAGCCCTTGGGGGTTGGCAATAAGGTCGATTTTCAGTATTCCTGGCAGAACCTCACCGACTATTGGGGCCGGAGCAACCCCCAGGTCTTTGAGATGTACCGCAGGATCAATGCGGCTCGCGAGCAAAACCCCGGGTTACGCTCAACCAACCGCTTTTTCCTGACCAGACAACGGGGAGGCGAGTTTAACGAGGCAATATTTTCAGTCGCAAGATGGGAGGATGACAATATCCTACTCGTATTCGTGAACCTGCGAGATCAGCAAATGAACCCGGAAATCTTTGCGGTTCCCAGTAATGTTCCGCTGGATATCAATCTCGGCGTGCGTTATCAAGTGCGCAACCTTGTCGCGGATGACCCTTCTGCTGTCTTGTGGCCTCACCCCCGAACGGCTAACGACATCTTCACAAACGGTATCCATGTACATTTCAGTTCGCCGAATGAAGTCCAATATTTGCGACTGGAGCGTGTGAGGTAAAACCTCGCTGTCCCTCTTTCCAGGACATCCGCGCTCGAATAATCAAACCTCTGGCCCGGGATAAAAATCAATCAATGAAAAAATATATGTCCTGTTGAAATCATCTTCCTTCGATCTCCAAGTATTCCAGCGTTCCCATTCTCTGTGGTCCCCGACAAATACATCAAGAGGGTGGTTTAGCGTGTTCCAGGACACAAGATGAGAAAATTGATAGGATCAGATTCGGGTGATCGAAAATTGAAGATACAATGGACTTATGGGTCAAGGACAAAGATAGCAGACTGAATGTTAACAGTCCAAACAAGATCGATCGGCGATTGGATACTCTGAAATTAAAAGGCCACCTCAGGGTGGTCTTTTAATTGGCGACAATCTACAACCTCCACCGTTACCTCCACCGTTCAACGGTGTTTCACTCCGATTTTACACAGTTTTAAAATCCGATCAGCTTGGATTCCAGGTTCACTTGGGATCCCCGGTTGGGAGCAGCATAAGATGATGAGAAGCGAGCCGAAGCAAACTCGTTCAGCCTGTTTGATTCCTGCTTTGAGACTTCAGTTCGATTCCTGCAATATCACGCTTTATAGCTGCCAACCAAACTTTAAGGCATTCATGAGTTCCTTAACTTATGAATAAACTTCTGAACAGCCCTGTTTTGCTGATCCTTTGTCCCCTGATCATTTCTAATGGACTCGAGGCACCAGAAGACTTTGTATTCAAATAACCCCGACCTTTCGGAATGCAAAGGAACAAAACTCTCCCCCAGGATTTGTCTTCCGTTATCAATAGTGACCTGGGGTCTATCCCTCTCCCGACTAACCAGTTGGCAACCGAATTCTTGAGTCTCCGCGTATCTGACACCACCTATCTCATAAACTCGCGTTACGGCTTCTTCCTGTTTGATTTCTTGCGGTTTGATTTCTTGCGGTTGTGCCGGAACAAGTTCATGTTTCTGTTCTTTGGCCATATATCTCCTCCCTCTCCCTTAGATAAAAATACACTTTGTTCAAATAACTTATTACGTCCCGCAGTATTGCGCGCTTTTCCATGCAGATACCAAGGAGTGCGACAACTTGGCAGGCATAAGGATAAAGTTCACCCCAAGCTATTAATTAGGCAAGCAAATAGTACGAACGTCATACCGGCGAAAGCGGTTTTCAGTGATGTTTAAAGCACGCCATTATTGGTCGGGGCTGGATTCCAGGTCAAGCCCGGAATGATGAGATTCATGGTATTTTTTGGCCAGATCGATAATTAAATGATGATTCAAATCGATGGGATCAAATTCGATTGATCGGAAATTGAAGGAAAAATGCACTTACGGGCAGGGGCAAAAGTAGAAGTTCAGTAATGATCGAATGATAACAGTTGCATCCGATCCGCCGGCGACTGGATGCTCTGAAATCAAAAAACCACCTCAAGGGTGACCTTTTAATTTTGGTGGAAGCGAGGGAAATCTACAACCTTCCATTCAACGTGATTTCCCTCTGAGGGAGTGTGCCAGAGGGCACTCCCCAGCTATTCAATTCTGCTTTTTGAATCGAGCCGGATTCCTAAAAATTCACGCTTTATAACTGCCAGCCAAACTTTAAAACACTTATGAATTCCTTAACTTAGGAATAAATTTCTGAATAGTTGTGTTTTGCTGATCTTTCGTCCCTGATCATCTCTAGCGGATTGGAGACACCAGAAGACTTTGTATTCAAATAACCCCGACCTTTTGGAGTGCAAAGGAACAAACTTCTCCCCCAAGATTTGCCTTCCGTTATCAATAGTGACTTGAGGTCTTTTTCTCTCCCGACTAACCAACTGGCAACCGAATTCTTGAGTCTCCACGTATCTGACGCCGTCTATCTCATAAACCCGCGTCACGGTTTCTTTCGGTTTGGTTTCTCGCGGTTGTACTGGAACAAGTTGGTGTTTTTGTTCGTTATCCGCCATATTTCCTCCCTCTCCCATAGATAAAATGCACTTTGTTCAAATGACTATTACGTCCTGCGATATCGCCTGGCCATGCAGATACCTAATGGGCGCGATGGCATAAGGATAAAGCTTCGCCACACTAAATTAAATGATGATTTATTCGTCAAAACTTTAACGCTTTTGGAAGCCCTGACCCTACCCCGATAAACCGTACCATTTAAAAGTAGAATTTCCGGCATGATTTTTACCTTTTTGGAAAGGAGTCATGACGTGAAGAAAAGCAAATTTACCGAGCAGCAGATTGCGTTTG
>NZ_JCAHZJ010000076.1:0-100401 GCF_059489795.1 Nitrosospira sp. CT | reverse complement strand
GGTCACTAGCGCTGTTATTCATGGGATTCGGTGCGGCCTTGTCGGTCAACCGGATTCCCCTGGGTTACGGATTGCTGGCGACAGGCTTTGCCATACTCGTCTACATGATGTTTGGATGGTTCGGCACTGTGGCCGGTGAAAGCGAGAGCGGCAAATTCAACAAGAAAGTCGATAAATCCTTCCGCTGGGGGATGAGCTGGTTCATCTTCTCGGAAGTCATGTTTTTCGGCGCTTTTTTTGGCGCGCTATACTACATGCGCATGCATTCCGTTCCGGATCTCGCCGACCTGGAGAACAAAATGCTGTGGCCGGACTTTACCGCCGACTGGCCCACGGCAGGTCCCGGCATCACCGAGAAATTCATGCCCATGGGGCCCTGGGGTCTCCCCGCGATCAATACCCTGATCCTGCTGACCTCGGGCGTGACAGTCACGTGGGCGCACTGGGCACTGAAGCTGAACAAGCGCGGGCAGCTCAAACTGGGATTGTTCCTCACGTTCGCTCTGGGGTTTCTGTTCGTGGGCCTGCAGGCTTACGAATACAGCCACGCCTATTCGGAGATGAACCTCAAGCTCTCCACCGGAGCCTATGGCGCCTCGTTCTTCATGCTGACCGGTTTCCACGGTTTTCATGTAACGTTGGGTTCCATCATGCTGTTCGTCATCTGGTGCCGCGTGCTGAAGGGCCATTTTTCCCCAGAGAATCACTTCGGCTTTGAAGGCGTCGCCTGGTACTGGCACTTCGTGGACGTAGTCTGGCTGGGACTGTTCATTTTCGTGTACTGGCTGATATAGGAATTATCCTTAAAAAGAGGTTCTAACTATTTACCGTATCCTCTCCGGTTCCCGATGATTCTTTCGCGTACGACCCAGTATGCCATTCAGGCGCTCATCTACATGGCAACCCAGCCTCCTGGGGTGGCCGTACTGAATCGCACGATAGCGGAATGCCTGAGGTCGCCGCCTACTTATCTCGCAAAGATTTTGCAGGAGTTATGCAAAGGCAACCTTTTGTACTCTTTTCGCGGAAAGCAGGGCGGTTTCTGCTTGCGGGAAAGCAGTGACAAGATTAACCTGATGCAGATCGTCAGGATCACTGAGGGTCCGGGATTTACAGAGGATTGTATTCTGGGACTGAAAGTTTGCAGCGACACCACCCCCTGCCCCATGCACGCAAAATGGTGGCCGATCAAGCAGGAAATCGTGAAGCTTCTACAAGGCCAGACGTTGGAAATGCTGGCAGCAATGGTAGTAAGCGGCAAATATCAGTTAACGGATTTTCCCGGAGCGGTTCTCGGCAACATCGAGCTGCCGGCATAGCTATTCAATTTATTGCCTATAGGTTCTCACATGTCAAAACACGCACTCAAGCTGATACCTTCCTCCACGGAACACGCAGACGTACCGAATGATTGCAAGAATTGCGGGGCATATCACCTTTGTATGTCCCTCTGGCTGAAAACCGGCGATTCATCCCTGCTTGAGCGCGTGGTAAAGAAGAAACAGGTATTCAAGCGTGGAGAAGTGCTTTACCGTATGGGCCAGCCGCTGGAGTATATCTATGTTATCCGGGGTGGATCGGTCAAAACCTGCGTGAGTACCCAGGACGGGCAGGTTCAGGTGATGGGTTTCCATGCAGCCGGGGAACTGCTGGGGCTGAATGCCATCAGTAACCGGGAGCATACATGCGAGGCGAGGGCGATGGGAGTGACCTCGGTTTGCGAAGTTTCTGTCGAGCGCTTCGAAGAACTGGCCAAGAAGGATCCGGCAATTCAGTATGAAATTCTCAAAATCATGAGTGCGGAAATCCATCACGGTCAGGAATTGCTGCTCCTGCTCGGCAAACACAATGCCGAGGAGCGGATCGCCATTTTTCTGCTTAACTTGTCCAGGCAATTTGAAAAGCGGCATTGTTCGGCCACCGAATTCACCTTGTGCATGTCCCGCAGCGATATCGGGAATTATCTCGGCATCGCGGAGGAGACAGTCTGCCGCATATTTGCCCGGTTCCAGGACGACGGTCTCATCAGCAGTGAATACCGTAACGTCAAGCTCAAGGATATCAAGCGTCTTGAGCAGATTGCCAACCAAAAAACCTTGAGGCAAACCAACGTCACATCTCTTTACTCCTGAAGTGAAGTGACTCCAGGCAGGGTCGCTCGGGTTTTGCAGGGCTGACCCTGTCAGTCCCCCTTCTCCGGGGAGATCATCTTCTTTCCGCTGTCCCTGATTCGCCGGCAATACTACCGGGTAATTCCACCGTCTGTTTAAGCTGATTCCAAGTTGATTGCCTGGGTGAGGCTGTTTCCGGGGTCATCCCGTCCCCGGCCCGAAAGCTCTTGCACTTCTCCTGCTCTCCGTTTTTGATTCCCGTTTTGATTTCCATTTGCGAGCCTCATTTCGAGGCAGAGCACTTTTCCGCCTGATTTGGTCCGTTCCGGTCCCCGATATCTTTTTGTCATGATGATGGCGGCATGATTGGGTTTTGCGACGGCAGAGCTTCAAGAGTACCTGATTCGGTCACCCAAAGGCGGCGGGAAAGAAAGTTGATGACATGGAGATTCCGGAAAAAAACCAGAACATGACATTTGTCAGCTTTTTTTTGGGGGGCAGGACATATCATGCTTTCGCGATATGGTTTCCGGCAAGCGGACCAGCAAAATTCAACAACGACCATGGAGGAGATTAGATGAAGCATTTTTCTGACAAGAGACGAACGACTGCCGTTGTTTCTGCTGCTTCTCTTGCTATTGTCATATTCGTGGCTGCGCCTCCGGTTTCTGCCCAGGATGCGAGAACCCAAGCATTGGAGCAGCAACTCAGACAGCTGGAGGCGAGTCTGCAAGCCGTTCGAAATGAGCTGGAGCAGGTGAAAGCGGAATCTGCGCGGGACGCGCAGAGGCTGATGCAGATCGAACAGAAATCGACGTCGATAGAAAAACGCCAGGCAGTGGACACGCAAAAGATTGCGAAAATCGAGGAGAGTGGGGCCTCGTTCGAAAGAACTCCCGATCAAAAGGCCCATATGGTTTTTTTTCGGGGTGGCTATGCGCGCAGCAACGATCTTCGTAATGGGGTATCCATTCAAAGCGGGGGAATTGGCGGCGCTGGGGGTCAGGCGGACCGGGATGCCTGGTATATCGGCGCAGGGCTGGATTTCAATCTGACAAACGATGTCTGGGGCCTGATGCCAAACACCAGTGTCCTGTCGGAAGTCATGTTCGAATACAAGGAATTCGGCAGCAAGGTAGCCGGTAATGCGCTTCCTCCCCCAGGGTCCGGCGTGAATATCAGTCAGTTCACCTTGACCGCGGCACCCAAGATCAAATTTTTCGAGGGTTCCCGCTTCAGACCCTGGATCATTCCCGCCGGTCTTGGCCTCCATGTGATCAGTCCGCCCTCGGAGTCCATCACGGTATTGATCCCCGGCGTCATGTTCGGTGTCGGCGCCGACTATCAGATCTGGAAAAACTTCTTTGTCGGTATCGACGGGCGCTATCACCTGACCAGTGGCAGAAACGATGGCATCAAGATCGACGGCATGACCGCAGGTGGCTACATTGGAATGGGTTTCTAGGAGGCCCACTGCCAGCCACCAATATCAATACCGGTTTAAACCCGCCTCCCGCTGGATCGGGAGGTGTTGAAAAAATTCGGGCGATCCACCCGAATGTCGTGCAACCGCAGTTCATTCATACCAGGAGGAGAAAACCATGCGCAAACTGCTCATCATTATTTCAGCACCGCTGATCTTCGCGGGCGGTGTTCATGCCGCCGTCAATATCAATACCGCTACCCAGCAAGAACTTCAGACCTTGAGCGGTATTACTTCCGCCAAAGCCAGGGCAATTATCGAATACCGCTCGAAGGCGGGGAAATTCAGGACGGCGGAGGACCTGACAAAGGTAGACGGCCTCAATCCCCGTTATCTGGATATGAAGCAGCTCTACAAGGATGTTTCAGTCGCCGGACCGACCGTTCTGAAGGTGGGAGCAAAGCCGGCGGGTAAGTAATGTTGCCGCAATAATAGATTGCGATAATGCGATGGATAATGGAGGTGGCTCCCAGCGGGGACAGGCAGTAGAGCGTGGCCGTACCGGAAAGGCATAAACTGCCGGAACAGTGGCTGCTTGACAAAGGCCCGCTCGCGCGGGTTTTTGTTTATCTCCTGCCTGCTTTTTATACCTGGATTCAAGGCTTGAAAATTTTCCAGGAATAGCGATGCCCTGGAACTTCATGTGCACTCCAGTGTCAGCATGCATGTCACTCATCGACCTGTTATAATTCCGCCCTTTTTGCCATTGTAAGCCTACGATCCCTTATGTCACGCTCCCTGCGCAATATCGCCATAATTGCCCACGTCGATCATGGAAAGACGACACTGGTGGATAAACTGCTGCATCAGGCCGGCTCCTTCGCCGCGCACCAGCACATCGCCGAACGCGTGATGGACTCCAATGATATCGAGCGCGAGCGCGGCATCACCATTCTTGCAAAGAACTGCGCAGCCGATTACGAAGGCGTGCATATCAATATCGTGGATACGCCGGGTCATGCCGATTTCGGGGGTGAAGTGGAGCGTGTCTTATCCATGGTGGATGGAGTGCTGTTACTGGTGGATGCGGTGGAAGGTCCGATGCCGCAGACGCGCTTTGTCACCAGAAAAGCGCTTTCGCTGGGATTGCGTCCGATCGTCGTCATCAACAAGGTGGACCGGCCCGGAGCGCGGCCGGATTGGGTGGTAAACCAGACCTTCGATCTGTTCGACAAGCTGGGCGCAAACGAAGAGCAGCTGGATTTTCCGGTTGTGTATGCCTCGGCGCTCAACGGTTACGCTACGCTTGATCTGAAACAGCCAGGCATCAACATGCGCCCGCTTTTCGATACGATCCTGAGTCATGTGAAAGCACCGGCGGGGGATGTCGCTGGCCCATTGCAACTACAGATCAGCGCGTTGGACTATTCCAGTTTCGTGGGACGCATTGGCGTGGGCCGCATCAGTCGTGGGCGGCTCAAACCAGGCCAGGATGTCATGGTACTGGCGGGGAGCAACCCGCCGAAGAAAGCCAGGGTCAACCAGGTTCTGGGATTCCGGGGCATCGAACGGATCCAGCTTGGCGAGGCGTTGGCGGGTGACATCGTCCTTATCAATGGTGTCGAAGAGTTGAGTATCGGCGCGACGCTTGCCGATATCGACGAGCCTGAGGCACTGCCCATGCTTGCCGTGGACGAGCCTACGCTCACAATGAATTTTCAGGTGAATACTTCACCTTTTGCCGGAAAGGAAGGGAAATTTGTAACCAGCCGGCAACTGCGCGAACGCCTGGAAAAGGAATTGCTGACCAATGTTGCCATGAGATTGGAGGAAACCAAGGATACCGACTCTTTCCTGGTTTCGGGCCGGGGCGAGTTGCATCTCACCATTCTGCTGGAGAATATGCGGCGCGAAGGCTATGAACTGGCGGTGTCGCGGCCGCATGTCGTGGTTCGCGAGGTCGACGGCGTCAAATGTGAGCCCTTTGAGCTGCTTACGGTTGATGTTGAGGAAGCGCATCAGGGTGCGGTGATGGAGGCGCTGGGGGCGCGGCGCGGCGATCTGCAGGATATGGTTTCCGATGAGCGGGGGAGGGTGCGGCTCGACTATCGCATTCCCGCCCGTGGCCTGATCGGCTTTCAATCCGAATTCCTGACCATGACGCGGGGCACGGGTCTCATGAGTCATGTATTCGACGAATACGCGCCCATGCGGCCCGAAATAACCGCGCGTCGCAACGGCGTTCTGATATCCGCCGAGCAGGGTGAAGCGGTGGCGTACGCCCTGTGGAAATTGCAGGAACGTGGACGCATGTTTGTCAGCCCGGGAGAGCGTCTGTATGAAGGAATGGTGATCGGGATTCACAGCCGCGACAACGATCTGGTGGTCAACCCCATCAAAGGCAAGCAGCTCACGAATATACGGGCATCCGGAACTGATGAAGCCGTCGTTCTGACGCCGCCCATCCAGCTCACCCTGGAATCGGCTATCGAATTCATCGCGGATGACGAACTCGTGGAGATTACGCCTAAAACCATTCGCATCCGCAAGCGCCTGTTGCAGGAGCACGAACGCAGGAAAGCGGCTCGCGCGGCGTAAGCCGGCTTCTTTCCCCGGCCCCTTTCTGTCAAAGGGGCAAAGGGCATTCAGCCGGAAAAGTACGCGTGGCGGTTCAGAGTGATTAGAATATGCTTCCCTGAACCCAATCAGTCGAAGCGATCTCGCCTGTTACCCTCATGAACGAAAAGATTCTCTGGTATGTCGCCGACCCGATGTGTTCCTGGTGCTGGGGATTTTCGCCGGTGATCGAGAGAATCCGGCAGGAGTATGGCGATTCCCTAAGGATGGAGTTGTTGCTGGGCGGACTACGTGCCGGGACCAAAACTCCCATGCCTCCTCAACAGCGTGAGGAAATCCTCCATCACTGGCATGCCGTGCAGCGTGCGACAGGACAGCCGTTCAGCTTCGAAGGCGCAATGCCGGAGGGCTTTATCTACGATACGGAGCCTGCAAGCCGTGCAGTTGTCGCTGCTTTCCGCATCAGTCCTGATGTCGTATTCCCATTTCTCAAGACCATTCAGTCTGCGTTTTATGTCGATCAACAGGATGTGACCCGGCAAGAGGTACTGGAACGATTGGCTGTTGTTGCAGGATTGGATGCGCGGCTTTTCTCTCAGGTATTCGAATCCGAAGCCGTAAAGGAATTGACGCTTGGCCATTTTAAAAAGGTTCGTCAGTGGGGTGTGCACGGGTTTCCCGCTGTGGTTGGGCAGAAGGGTACGGATTACCCGGTATTGACCAGAGGCTATTGTTCATTCGAGGATTTCCGCCCAAGACTGGACAGTTGGCTCGAGAATTGATCCGTGCGAGCTTTCATACCGCAAAATTTGTGATTTCCCGAATAATTATGCAAAAAATAGTCCTGGCATTCCTGGCTCCGGCTTTTGCGCTCTCGATGTTTTTGTCCTCCCCGCCTGTATCGGCTGAAAAGTGGAGAGATGAGGGTCATCCTGGTCGGCACGGTCACGAAGGAAAAAAGTGGAACAAAGGCAAGGACGGGAAAAACCATAGAGGTGGCACCAGCCATGGTCATTACTACTTTGATGACCGCCAGCGCGCCATTGCTCACAACTATTATGCACCACGTTTTCAACGTGGCCACTGTCCCCCCGGTTTGGCAAAAAAATATAACGGCTGCATGCCTTCGGGACAGGCGAAGAGATGGAGAACAGGTTATCCGTTACCCCGCGAGGTTGTTTTTTATGACTTGCCTCCCGTTTTACTGCAGCAATTAGGGAATCCCGGCCCGGGTTATCGTTACGTTCGAGTTGCGGCCGATATACTACTGATTGCGATGGGAACCGGAATGGTTATCGACGCAATTCAGGATTTGAATGGAATGTAGCGGCGCAGTTGGAAGGGAAGCGATATCGCTCGGGGTTGATCCGGTTATGCAGGATTCCGTAGGCTATTTTACATCCCCGTCCCGGTAGACCAGCCAAAGCGCTCCAGTAGTGCTCTGAACGCCTCGCTGGCAATGATGAATGCAATAAGATATGACGTCAAGCTTAGCAGGACGATTGTCCAGATTGCTCGCCAGGGACTCAGGGTCGAGTATTGCTTCCATTGCGAGAGAAAAGCGGCATCATCTTCCTTGCTTGCGCGATTCAATCTCAGTTCGACGAGGATGCTCTCCCGCACTCGCCGCAGTGCATCCCGGACTCCCGCTCGATAAGTGGTATCGATAAGATCCAGGCGCTTTGCTTGTCCTTGCGAAGTTTCCGGGACTGCTTCCCCAGCCACCTGTGCATAAAACTCGCGCATGCGCGAGAGGTATCGTTCATCGGCCAGTAGGT
Organism: Nitrosospira sp. CT; assembly: GCF_059489795.1. Lineage (NCBI taxonomy): Bacteria > Pseudomonadati > Pseudomonadota > Betaproteobacteria > Nitrosomonadales > Nitrosomonadaceae > Nitrosospira > Nitrosospira sp. CT. The sequence continues at coordinate 92,512 of NZ_JCAHZJ010000076.1, read as the reverse complement.
CATTGATTGTCTCCTCCACAGACTTCGCTTCCCCACCAGCGCCCATGGAGTTTCCACTGGTCTTCTGTTTCGCAATCCTTATTTCCTGTATGAACTCCTGCTCCTTTCGCCCGATCAGCCTGAGCCAGATCGCCTCCGCAGCTTGAGGAGATGGTCCGCGCGAAGTCGCACCGGTGGAAGGCGTAGTTTCGAATAGTCTATCAAGTTCCGCTTTCGCTGCTCTTTCGCAATCCGCATCGATTGCTTCGAGCCTGCTGTTGAGATCGTCATTCATGATTTTCTGGAGGGTGAGGGGTTGAACTGCTGCCCTGAGTGCGGACAGTGTAACGTAAATTTCCAGAGACAAGGGAGCGGTAAAAGTGAAATCGCAATATGCAGAGTTCCGGTTATAGCGAGTACCACCCGGAATAAATCACCAGCCAAGGCTCTACCAGGGCTCTAATAGATCGCTACGATTGGTAAAGATTGCTGTCACTGGTTTAAAGGATTAAAGCTTCATTTACCAACTTCTTTCAGTTCATACCCGCGAAAGCGGGTATTCAGTGAACTTCAAAGCACGCCATTATTGGTTTGGGCTGAATTCCGGTCAGGTCGGGAATGACGAGATTCATAGTATTTTCTGGCCGGGATCAATAATTTTATTCCAGCAGCATGGGGTTATAGCGGGATTGCCGCAAAAGCATCGAGGTCGTTCACGGCGGTGGCAACGCGACGAATCAGTTCGCGGTTGGTTTCCGGTTTTATCATTCCCCCGACAGCAAGCGACACAACCATTGCTTCGAACGGATAAACGAGGTGAGCGCGGTATCTCTGCCTCAATGTCTCGCTGTCAATGTTTTCAATACCACAGTTCGTGAGCTCTTCGGCATAGACAGCCAGCAGATTTGTCTCATGATTTCGCCGCACCTCGGGTGTAAGGGCGGTAGCAAGAAAATAAGCGACATCACCAATGCCTTCGCCAAAACGCACGAGTTGCCAGTCGAGAAGACCCGGTTGAGATTGGCTCCAGAACAGGTTGCCGGGGTGACAATCATGATGAACGAGTGTTTGCGGCCGCCCCGAAAGAAAGCGCATGGCGCGCCGGCGTTGGCGAGCATAATTTATAGCGAGTGCATGAAGCGGGGAGGGTATGAGTTTTTCCGCCTGTCGGAGCCCCCGCTTCATTAGCGGAACGGCAAGCGCAGTCCCCAGGTGATCTTCGAGTTGGCGTATGGGACCTGCCAGCCAGGCATATTTCTGCATGAGATCGAATTTGTTCCAGAAGCGGGCATGCAGCCGGGCCAACTGCTTGATGACAAGTGCGGCGCGATCAGCCGTCAGTGCATCGTCGGGGTTGCCGGCAGTAGCGCCGGATTCAGTCACATCATTCAAAATCAGCGTCGCACCCTTGCCAGGTTTGCTCTGACCCGCGAGAAAACCGGGTATGGCAATGGGTACCGCCTGCGCCGTTTCATTGTAGAAGCGGGTTTCAGTATGAAGCAACCCTGGCAACGCAGTAATCAGCCTTGGCCGCCAGGCCAGCGAAGGTAATTTTACAAACCACTTGTGCGAGATCGTTCCCGGACCATCATGTTCAACCGCAATACGAACCCGTGTCGTCGTTCCTGTATCGACAGAAACCAGATCTACCCTGGATACCGTTACATGGGAACAATGACAGTTCACTACCCGTTGTGCCCAGCCGACATTCAAATCGCTGGGCCGGCGAGCGAGAATATTATGCTTCATTTGCAGGCTAGAGGGGGGACTGAACTCGACTAAGTTGAATCGGGTGAGTACACCGGGATTTTCTTTTGGGAGGTTGCTGAGGCGTGTCAGGGAAGCTGCGGCTGATCAGGAATTGCGGCATGCACATTCATTTATTCCGAAATACATTGGTTTCTATAAAAAAGGGAGCCGAAGCCCCCTTTTTTATAGAATGCGACAGCAGCGGGAATTACTGATAGCGTTGATCCGCAGGCTGCTGCTGCTCATAAGACCTGTCGGCTGGCTGGCGATAGGATTTCTCCTTGGGCTCATCCGTGCTCAATTTCCAGTCAGGATGATAGTGTGTCTCCCTATCCCAGTCTTTCCAGATATAGTCGGGATAGATAAGGGGCTTGGTCGGAATGACAAATGTGATCAGGTCTACCGCACCTGTCAATGTGCGGCCAATACCGTGCACGATACCTGTAAGCAATCCAGCGGTAAGTCCGTAGCCAAGTCCCTTCTCGTTGGTTCCTATCATGATGTTCTTCGGCACTTCGCCTATACCTGTGACTGTGTTGGCAAGGCCATGCGCAAGCTTGTCGCCCACACCTTCCGCATAGCTGTGTGCAAACGCTGCTTGTGGCGAAACGAATAATAATGCAGACAGTATCATTAGCGTTTTCAACATATTCTTCATCGATACCTCCCTTAAATAGATTAAATAAAAATTTAATTCCAACTTAATACTAGCATACCGCTAAGAAATATGGAAAAGGCATGCCAAAATTCGTGAGGTCGGCGCCATATCTGCCGCGGAGTCAAATTGGTTGAAGGCGGGAATTTTTGTGGATATCAGGACTCTACAACGAATGTGCCGGCTTCATGCGGCCGGCAGTCCGCTTCAAAGTCCGACGGAACCAGTAAATGTGATTCTTATCGGTATTTATGCTTCCCGATCATCTTAATCATTCAGCATTCAGGTGTTCTTGCGTGAATTGTGCTACGCTTCCGCATGTTTCGCATGTTGTGAAACCATCATTGATCGATTGCAAGCAGAAACTGTGGCACGTCCTCGTACAAGAAAAGCAGCTACGTGAGTTCTTTACCTAAATCGACGGAAGCATCCAGCTTCCTGTCTTTGCCTTCTTTCCCTTCAACGTCACCCAGTCCTTCAAGCTCCCGCCTCGCGGACTCCATTCAATTTTCGGTAATCGTTCCCACACTCAACGAGGCCGACAACATCGATCCGTTATTGACCAGGCTATCCGCGCTTGATTTGCCGGAGGGAAGTTTTGAAGTCATCTTTGTGGACGATGGTTCACGTGATGGAACGCCGGAAAAGGTCCGCAGATGGGAAAAGCGCGGCAACGTAAGATTGATCGAACGACGGGAAAAACCTGATCTCACGCGTTCAATTCTGGCGGGTGCGGCGTCGGCGCGAGGGGATGTTATTGTTGTGATGGATGCGGACCTGAGCCATCCGCCTGAGCGGTTGCCAGCCCTGGTTGCCCCCATATTGGATGGGAGCCATGACGTCGCAGTGGGGAGTCGTTACGTGCCTGGCGGCAGTACAGAGGGGTGGCCGCTGCACCGGCAGTGGTTGTCCCGCTTCGGCGGCTGGCTTGCCCGCCCCCTTTGTGACATCAATGATGCGACCTCCGGATTTTTCGCATTCCGGCATGAATTGTCAGGAACAATTGCGGAACGTGCACGCGGATACAAGATATTGCTCGAACTGCTCATGGCAGGACAGGGCAAACTTCGGGTGGTGGAAGTGCCGATCTGCTTTCGCGATCGGACGCATGGTGCGTCGAAGCTGTCGCTTTCACATCAATGGACATATTTGCAGCGCCTGGTGACCCTGGCTGGCGGTACCGTTTCGATGGGCACAGCCAGCCGCTTTGCGGCAGTAGGATTGCTTGGCGTTTTCGTCGATGCGTTGCTGTTTCAGTGGCTTATGAGCAGCGGCGCAGGGCTTGCGCTGGCACATATCCTCAGTTTTTTTGTCGCCGCCTCGGTAAATTATTTGCTTAATTCCAAATGGTCTTTTCGTAGTCACCACGAAGGATATTTGCGGTGGCGGCAATTCGGGCGCTTTCTGACGGTGGGACTGTTCGCATTGTTGGCTCGTGGAGGTGTGCTGGCTTTCCTGGTTCATGGCTGGCATATGCCGCCACTGCTGGCGATTTTTCCCGCTATTGCGGCCACGGCTGGCATTAATTATATTGGATCCGCTTTCTATGTATTTCCGGTAAAACAGAACCCCCCCTCCCTCGATGTCCGTTGGCGCGTAGCCTCGTTCGGAATCGTCGCGTTTGCGGTACTGCTGCGCCTGATCTATATCGGCGTAGCGCAACTGATTCCCGATGAAGCGTACTACTGGAATTACGCGCAGCACATGGACCTGAGTTTTTTCGATCATCCGCCCATGGTGGCCTGGCTGATCTGGCTCGGGACCTCGATTTTCGGTGACAATGAATTCGGTGTACGGATAGGCGCCTTTATCTGCGGCCTGGTTACAATGGGGTTTCTGTACGCCCTCTCGCGCAATCTCTACGACAAATCGACCGGTATCCGGGCTGTCCTCTTGCTGGCCGTGCTGCCCCTCGGCTTTGTTACCGCAACGCTCATGACGCCGGATGCTCCGCTAATGGCTGCGTGGGCCGCCACCTTATACTATATGGAGCGGGCATTGATAGCGGACCAGCGGTGGGCCTGGCTGGGCATGGGCATTGCCTTCGGACTGGGTATTCTGTCCAAATACACGCTGGGACTGCTGGGTCTTGCAGCACTGCTGTTTGTGTTGATCGACCCGGGTTTACGCCGCTGGTTACGCCGGCCGGAACCCTATCTTGCGGCAGCGCTTGCGCTATTGCTGTTCTCACCTGTTATTGCCTGGAATATGGAGAACGACTGGGCATCCATTATGTATCAGTCCCAGCGCGCAACGGGAATAGGCAACAAGTTTTCATTGCACCTGCTTTTCTTTCATATGCTGCTTGTCCTGACGCCGGTTGGTTTCGTTGCAGCATTCATGGCGCTGGTTGTGCGCGATGAGCGAACGGTCGACCCTCTGATACGCAGACGCCGCCTGTTCATGCAGGTGTTCACGATTGCGCCGCTCGCGGTATTTTTCTGGCTCAGCCTGTTTGGCTGGCCGAAATTCCACTGGACTGCGCCCGTCTGGCTGTCGATTCTGCCGGCAATGGGGTGGATGTTGGGCCAGACAGATAACTGGAGCAAGGTAGCAACCCGTTTGCGGGCAGCATGGAAACCAACCATAGGGGTCTGTATGTTTCTCTATGCATTGGCACTCCATTACGTCGTCCTGGGCATCCCCGGCATTCCTTACGTGGGTTTTAGCGAACACTACTTCTGGCGCGAAACCACGCGTGAAGTCGAACGACTTGCGGTAGAAGTGGAGCAGCAGACCGGAAAAAAACCGCTTATAGTGGGGATGAGTAAATGGTCAGTCGCGAGTTCCTTGTCGTTTTATAACGATAAAAGCGAACCGCTGGATATTCGCGGACGCAACATGTTCCTGCAGAGCGCGGCCATGTATGATTTCTGGTATCCCTCGGAACCCCCGACGGATCGTCCCGTTATTCTGTTTGGAATGAAAACGCATCAGCTCGAGCATGACATCGATGGCAACGATAACATTACTCCATTGCTGGTGCAGCCTGGCCCGATCAGGGAATTGAAGATCGAGCGGGAAGGGAAGCCGCTGCGCGGGATATATTACCGGGTTGCACAGGGTTATCGCGGTCTCCCGGCAGCCGATTCCCAGTTACGTTAGCCTCTCGCCTTCCATTTCCCCTGGCGTTGCGCCTTAACAGGTCCTGGTCAACAGACTATGTAGGAGTGCCTACTTTCTCCACTTTCTATCATGACAACTTATGCGCAAATCATAATGCGGAAAATGTTGATGGATCATATGATGTCGCTTGGGCGCGGGTTGATCTTCATCCTGCTCTCCACGTCCAGCATCGCAGGATTGTCTGTCGGGAAAGATGAAAGAATTGCTGATACTTCGCAGCAGAAAGAGGTTGCCATCACGATTTATGGCAATAACCTGGGTTTGATAAAAGATACGCGTCGCGTCAGTCTTGCGCGCGATTTCAATCAACTCATCTGGCTCGATGTTGCAAAGCAGATACGTCCGGAAACGGCACGATTGCATAATCCGGCTCATTCCCGTGGATTTCGCGTACAGGAACTGAGTTTCGATCTCGATCTATTAACCCCTGGAAAACTGCTGGAGCGATACATTGGCAGGGAAATAACGGTCATTCGCGCGAATCCCGCGACAGGGGAGGAAAGGCGGGAAACCGCAGTGGTGCTTTCCGCAAATAACGGCGGGGTGTTCAAGTATGTGGATCGCGTTGAAATCGGCAATCCTCATCTGGGCCGATTGGCTTTCCCCGCTGTTCCTGAGAGATTACAGGACAAGCCCAGTGTGGCTATTTCCTTCGTCAATCCGGTTGCCGGCGAGCAGGACCTGGAACTTTCCTATTTGACAACGGGGTTATCCTGGCGGGCGGATTATGCAGTGGAATTGAATGAGCGCGAGGATCATGCGGATATTCAGGGCTGGGCGACCGTGACCAATCAAAGTGGAATAGGCTACCCCAGCGCTGCCTTGCAACTGGTTGCAGGGGATGTCAACCAGGTGCGCCAAAGCGCGGCTGTACCGCGTCATGCCATGGCAAAAATGGCGGAGGCGACTGACCTGAAACAGGAATCGCTGCTTGAATATCACCTCTATACCCTGGATCGCCCCATAACGCTGGCGGAGAACCAGATCAGGCAGGTGGGGCTGATGTCTGCAACCCGCATACCGGTGAAAAAGGAACTGGTCCTGACGGGTTCCGATTATTATTACTCGGGGAAATTTGCCGATATAGGGCAGAAGCTGAAGCCGGTGGTATTGCTCGAATTCAGGAACAAGGGAGAAGGACTGGGAATTCCCCTGCCTGCCGGAATAGTACGAATGTATAAAAAAGATTCACGCGGCCATATCCAGTTTGTGGGCGAGGATCAGGTGGATCATTCGGCTGCAGGGGAAATTATCCGGCTGAAACCGGGAAATGCATTCGATGTAACAGTGGAAAGAAAACAGACGGATTTCCGGAAGCTGGCGGGAGAAGGATTGAAGGACTCGCGGGAGGGGAGCACGTTCGAAAGCGCATTTGAGATTCTTTTGCGCAATGCCCGTAAAGAAGCTGTCACAGTGACGGTGCGGGAACCGATACCAGGAGATTGGCAGATGGCAGCGGAATCACAAGCCCATAGCAGGGTTTCCTCGAATATGGCGGAATGGAAAGTGATTGTTCCGGCCGGCGGCCATAATGCCCTGAACTACCGGGTTCGTGTAAAAAACTTCTGAAGAAGTCTCCGTACTCTTTATCCTCTGCGCCTATCCTCTGCTCTTATCCCTTTCTCCTTTCCTTTTGGCAACCGGAAACAGGCTGAGGGCGAGAGGAGTGAGGGAGTGGGGGCGACGTGGAAAAAACAGCCGATTCAAAAAAGAAAACCCAGTGGAACTTTGCTTCCACCGGGCTCTGTCAGCGGGTTTAGTACTCTTATTGAACAGTCACGTTGATCTTTTTCGGCTGGACCGGTTCGCGTTTGGGGATGACGATTTCCAGAACTCCCAGATTGGATTTGGCTGATATCGCATCCGCATTGGCAGTATCCGGCAGGCTGAAACGGCGATGGAAAGAGCCGTAGGTGCGCTCGACACGCTTGTAGCCTTCCTTCTCGGTAGTTGCCTCGGTTTTCTTTTCGCCCTTGATCGTGAGCACGCTTTCTTCCATGCTGATATTGATATCTTCGGGTTTTACCCCGGGAAGATCAGCCTGAAGAACGAACTTGTCCGCTTCTTCCTTGATATCCACTGCCGGCGCCCATTCGGCGGTCGCGGCGGAACCGTCGCCCGCAACGTTTTCCCGCGCACGATCCAGTTCCCGATGTAATTGGTGCAGCAAGCTCCACGGTTCATACCGACTAATAGCCATAATATCTCCTTTGAAATAAATGTCTGACATCAAGCTGATGCTGTGAATCAGCACTTATTAATCAATATAGGTTCGTTTGGCTATTTTTCAACCGATCCCCTCGATTTTTTTGTCACACCCACTCCGGAACTCGGTCGCCTATAGTGAAAAGTGGGCAGGGAATGATGCAGCAACTGCTGGGGAGGATGAGAGTCGCAAAATAGAGAAACCCGCCGCGGGCAGGATGAGCGAAGATTGGAAGGCGAGTTCGTTTTGCTACACCAGTGGCAACTCGCCGTTGCGAACGCCAATACTGGCAATTTTTTCCACGGCGCTGACGAAGTTCGGGTTTTCGTGCAATTTCACCAGCGAATCCGGGTTTGGCCGCCCACGCATGCGGGCGAGACGAATCACCCCGAGGGCGGGTAGGTCCCAATGTAACTCCGCGAGCAGCATTTCGGCCGCTTCCGGGTTATTGCACAGCAGCACCATGTCGCATCCCGCATGCAATGCTTTCTGTGCCCGCTCCAGCGGACTGCCTGCAAAAGCTGCTCCCGTCATATTCAGATCATCGCTGAAGATACACCCTTCGAAATCGAGCTCACCCCGTAAAACTTTTTTGAGCCATACTTCGGAAAAGCCAGCCGGCAATGCATCCACCTTTGGATAAATGACGTGGGCGGGCATCATGCCGGTAAGGCCGAAACCGATCATTTTACGGAATGGAATGAGATCATCCATTTCGATCTGCGCATACGTTCGTTCGTCCACCGGCATTTCGAAATGAGAATCGGCTTCGATATATCCATGACCAGGGAAATGTTTGCCCACCGCTGCCATTCCAGCAGATTTCAACCCGGCCATCAGGCTATGGGCGAGATCGGCAATGGCTTGCGGGTCACGGTGAAAAGCACGGTCGCGGATGACGCTGCTTTGGCCATAATCCATGTCCAGAACGGGTGTAAAACTGAAATCCACGCCCGCAGCCCGTAATTCCGCCGCGAGCACATACCCCGCCTGATGCGCCAGATGCCGCGCCTGAGCAGGATGTTCATCCCAGATCCTGCCCAGTTCGCGCATGGGAGGCAGTCGCGTGAAATTCTCCCGGAAGCGTTGAACCCTGCCTCCTTCGTGATCGACTGCGACCAGGAGCGGCGGCGTTCGCAGGGCATGGATTTCAGCGGTCAGATGCATGAGTTGGGCAAGCGAGGAATAATTGCGCGTGAACAGGATCACCCCCCCGACCAGCGGATGCCGGAGTTTGTTTTTATCATTGGCGGTGAGTTGCGTGCCTTCGATATCGAGCATGACGGGACCGAGCGACATTTATTTTTCCAATATGACAAAAGCGCAAGCGAGGTTCAGTTCGTCGCTGATTGAGAGATGGTGGCGGGTAATGCCTTCGTTTTGGACCAGGGTGTGCAATTCAGGGTGGAACTTGAAATAGGGTTTTCCCAAAGGATCATGGGTTACTCCGATATGGCTCAGGCTGACCGGATGGCGGATACCCGTGCCAAAGGCTTTGGCAAGCGCTTCCTTGGCGGCAAAACGCTTCGCCAGGAACATGGCCGGCTGCATGGTTTTTGCATATTCCGGCCATTCCTCTTCTGTCAGCAGGCGCCGGGCGAAACGCTCTCCGTATTTTTCCAGCAGGCGCCCAATACGCGAGGTTTCAACCAGATCGGTTCCGATTCCATAAATCATTTACATGCTTCCAGCATCAGGCTTTTCATTTCCCGGACTGCCTGCTCGAAGCCCACGAACAATGCCCGAGCCACGATCGCGTGCCCGATGTTGAGCTCCAATACGCCCGGGATTGCCGCGATTGCCTGGACATTCTGGTAATGCAGGCCGTGCCCGGCGTTAACCCTGAGCCCTTGTCCGACTCCCCTGTTTACTGCTGATCGCACTCGCTCCAGTTCACTTTGCTGTTCGTCCGCCGCTTGCGCATCGGCGTAATGTCCAGTGTGAATTTCGATGACTGGCGCGCCGGCCTCAACGGACGCATCGATCTGCGCCGGCTCGGCATCGATGAATAACGAAACCCGGATGCCGGCTTCAGCCAGCCTGCGGCAGGCGCGTTGCACTTGCTCGAAATGCCGTACCACATCGAGTCCGCCTTCGGTCGTCAATTCTTCGCGCCGTTCCGGCACAAGGCAGATATCATGGGGTTTGATGCGCAGCGCAAATTCGATCATTTCATTTGTCACCGCGCTCTCCAGATTCATGCGGGTCTTGAGCGCGCCGCGCAGAATTTCCACGTCTCTGTCCTGTATGTGGCGCCGGTCTTCGCGCAAATGCAAGGTGATAGCATCTGCGCCGGCCGATTCAGCAATGAGTGCCGCCTCTATCGGATCGGGATAGGTTGTGCGGCGCGCTTGGCGCAAGGTGGCGACGTGATCGATATTAACGCCGAGTTTGATCATAATAGTATGGAGGTTTTCCTGATTCGGCTTTTTTTCAATGATTGCCTGAATGATATTTGCTCTCCCGCACATCTGGAAGAGGCAAGAGGGGCCGGGCAAAAAATGACTATATTATAATAGCGTGTGCGGCGAAGACAGTATGTATATAAAAGTGGATCGCCAGGTTGATTGCTCTGGGAACGTCTGGGAACATTACTCTTTGGGTGGTTACTCCTGGCTGCTCCGTATTTGATTGAAGAGGGCGCTATAAATCCCGCATCTGAAAACCTGCGAGAGGGAAAGAGTGATTCGGAGAAAATGTCAGACCCGCGCGTTTTCTTCGCCGCGGAGCGGACGCTTCTTGCATGGGTGCGCACGGGGCTGACGATCATCGCGCTGGGTTTCGTCGTCGCCCGCTTCGGCCTGTTTCTGAATCTTCTTGTGGCTTCCGGGGAAATTTCCAAAAATGGAGGGACTGCCAGCGCTCATGGAATCTCCGGTGTGTTCGGCATTATTCTTGTGCTCTCAGGCACCGTGACCATTCTCGGCGCCTTGCTCAATCACAGGCATTATGTAAGCTCATTGCCGCTTGAGGATCTGCCCAGGTTGTCCCTGCCCTGGCTCTCATCGTTCCTGTCATTATCGGTTGCTACCATAGGATTTCTGCTGGCGGTATACCTCCTGTTTACCTGAAACATATATAGGGAGTCGATCATGTCAGAAAGGGAGGACAGGACTCGCGATGCCGGCGATGCGGAGTTTTAAGTTGATTGATCCTTCAAGTGAGAGGTGGAAGTAATGATGTGCCCAATAACGAGAATAGTGGTTGCTACGGACATTTCCGATTTTGCGAGGCGTGCTGAATCTCGCGCAGCGCTTCTGGCACAGGAATTGAGCAGCGAGTCTCTGGATCTGATACACGTACTTGATAGTCTCGCGCTGGAATCCTTGCGTAATCTGACCCCACCCCTGGATACCGAGCAGCGGTTGATGCAGGGGTCTCGCGAGCAAATGGCGGAGATCAAGCGCAGGCTCACCGCCAGTTATGGGATAAAGGTTACGACAACGACGGTAAACGTCGGACGGGCAGATACAGAGATCGCACATTATGCCAGCCTCCTCAAGGCAGGGTTGGTCGTGTTGGGCGCTTTCGGCGGGGGCGCGGTTCGGGAATTCGTCATCGGCTCGACTGCGGATAAGGTTCTGCGAACGCTCTCTTGTCCGTTGCTGATCGTCAAACAGGAACCTGAGGCAAGCTATCGCCGTGTGCTGGTCCCCGTCGATTTTTCAGAATCCTCGCACCGGACAGTAGAAATGGCCCTGACCATCGCTCCTCATGCAAGTATCATTATCCTGCATGCATTTGAAGTGCCGTTCGAAGGCAGACTGGATTTCAACGACGAGAGAATACAGGCATTTCGTGCCGAAGTGAAAACCCGCATAAATGTGGAGATGCAAAAACTTCTCTCGGATTTCGAGGCTTCGGGTCGTTCGCTCGGGGCAGTTATCGAATTGGGTCCAGCAGCCGATACAGTGATAAAAAAAGCAGAAGAGATCGGTGCCGATCTGATTGTCATCGGGAAACACGGCAAATCGGGATGGGAGAGCATGCTGCTTGGCAGTGTTGCCAGACGTGTAATTCAGGAGGCGGCTTGCGATGTGCTGGTGGTGGAGCAGGCCGACGCTGACGCAGGTTAGCTCCTGACCGGTTGCCGCCATTTCTGCCGTCTCTGGGAGATGTGTAATGGCTCAGATGACGTTCAACGGTATTTTGAGGTACGAAATACCGTTATTCTCGGGTGGGGGCATGAGGCCCGCGCGCACATTCACCTGGATCGACGGCAGCAACAGCGTGGGCATTTCGAGCGTCCGATCGCGCGCTTCGCGCATCGCGACGAACTGGTCTTCGTCAATGCCGTCGCGCACATGTATATTATTTGCGCGTTGTTTCCCCACACTCGTTTCCCATTGAGGAGAGCGGCCTTGCGGCGGATAATCATGGCACATGAACAAGCGGGTATCCGTGGGATAATCCAGTATTTTCCTTATTGACCGGAATAGTCTGCGTGCACTCCCTCCCGGAAAATCGGCGCGCGCCGTACCGATGTCCGGCATGAACAGGGTATCGCCGACAAAGATCGCCTCCTCTACCTGATAGGACAAGTCCGCCGGCGTATGGCCCGGTGTCGAGAGCACTTTCACGTTCAGTTTGCCAACGCTGAAAACCTCGTTATCGACGAATAAATGGTCAAACTGTTTGCCGTCCGGCGTGAAGTCTGTTTCAAGGTTGAATATTTTCCTGAAGGTTTCCTGCACGATGGGAATCTCCTTCCCGATCGCCGTCTTGCCCCCCAATCTTCCCTTAAGATAGTGCGCCGCTGTGAGATGGTCGGCGTGCGCATGGGTCTCCAGAATCCATTCTGTCATCAGATTCTTTTCCTCGATAAAGGCAATCAGTTTATTCGCTGATGTAGTGCGCGTTCTGCCTGATCTGGGATCGTAATCCAGTACTGGATCGATGATTGCACAATATCCATTCGGCTCATCGAAAACCACGTAGCTTACTGTCCAGGTCGCGCCGTCAAAAAAAGCTTCGATATTCGGTTTCATTTACTCTCTCTTCCAAGGTTTGATCGGGATATCCAGAAGCAAGGCACCAAATAAAAACTTGACAACAATATATCTATGAATATAATATTTGTCAATATAATATAAATGGTAATATGAGATGGCACAATGGTTAGAGGGTTGGTGGCAGAGGTTAGCCATGAGAACTTTAGATATAGATCTTTAAGGAAGCAGGAAGCATCTGGCGGAATTCAGATGAGCAAATGAGCAAATGAACAATTTACACAGCGCTTATTCAGCAGGAGGAAGCGTCGATGTTCATTGACTGGAATCACTTCACGCCCTGGGCTGCTTTGGCAGGAGGCGCACTTATAGGTGCAGCAGTGGCGCTACTGATACTTGTGAACGGAAGGATCGCTGGAATTTCGGGGATACTCGGCGGTTTGCTGAAGCTGAAGAGGGAAGACACGGGCTGGCGTTTCGCATTCGTTTCCGGGTTGGTAGCGGCGCCACTGGTATGGCAGTCGTTCATGCGCCTTCCCCCGATGGAAGTGGATGGAAGCTATGGCACCATAGCCGCTGCCGGCCTGCTCGTGGGTCTCGGCACACGCTTCGGATCCGGCTGTACCAGCGGACATGGGGTGTGCGGCGTGTCACGCCTGTCGCCGCGCTCGATCGTGGCTACGCTGGTTTTCATGGGAACAGGCTTTGTCGTCGTTTATCTCGTTCGTCATGTTTTTCAGGCCTGACCAGGCAGGAGGTAAAAATGATCAGCTTGGTGGCGTGGGTGTCCGGACTCGTCTTTGGCTTTGGACTGATTCTCGCGGGAATGGCAAATCCCGCCAAAGTCTTGGCTTTTCTCGATATATCCGGCTCATGGGATCCCTCGCTTGCATTTGTGATGGCGGGAGCAATCGCTATAGGGGCCGTTGCTTTCGCGCTTGCCCGCAATCGGGGCAGCAGCTACCTCGGAGTATCAATCAGTCTTCCTGCTTCTCGTGTTATCGACAAGCGGCTCGTCCTTGGCAGTTTCGTCTTCGGGATCGGCTGGGGCATGGCTGGCATATGCCCCGGCCCGGCGCTGGTCCTGCTCGGAAGTGGTAGCGGCAAAGGTATCGTATTCGTTGCGGCCATGCTGGTGGGAATGGGAATTTTTGAGCTGCTGGAAAGACGAGATTCAAAGGATCCCCTCCCCGAGACGGGGGCAGCACCGGGTAAGGTGTGAATCGAGGAACACGGGTTATGAAACTGGAAGATTTCCCGGATATTTCCGCAATGAGGACTTCTGCCTCCACGGCATGCGGGATGCTGAAAGTGCTGGCGAACGAAGACAGACTGCTGATTTTGTGTCAGCTCATCAAGGGCGCCTGCAATGTGGGCGAGCTGGAGGCGCTGCTGGGGATTCGGCAGCCGACGCTTTCCCAACAGCTGACGGTGCTGCGTGACGAAGGCCTCGTCACCACCGAAAGAAAGGGTAAATACATTTATTATGCGCTCGTCAGCCTGGAGACGGTTCAGATCATGCAGACATTATATCGCCTCTACTGCAGGAGAGACGAAGGCATCGACTCTTGAGCATTCGATGAAAATCAATCGAGGAGAAAGAAGGATGAACAAGGATATGCGGCAGATGCCCCGGATTTTATCCGGCAAAGTCCGCTGGCCGACGCCGTCGGATGGTGTGAGGTCGACTCGAATACGCTGCGGCATCCCCACTATGCAAATATATTTGCATTGGGAGACGTCTGCTCTTCTCCAAATGCAAAAACCGCTGCTGCAGTGAGAAAGCAGATCGTTGTGGTCGCGGAGAACCTGCTGGCGCTCAAAGAGGGGAGAGAACCGGTGATGCGGTACGATGGCTATGGCTCCTGCCCGCTTACAGTCGAAAGAGGCAAGGTCATTCTGGCCGAGTTCGGATTTGGAGGCAAGTTGCTGCCGACTTTTCGCCTTGACCCAATCGTGCCGCGTTTCCTGGCTTGGCTTCTGAAAGCCCGGTTTCTGCCGTGGTTTTACTGGAATGGCTTCCTGAAAGGCCGCGAATGGTTGGCGCGGCCGGCAAAGATAAGCTGAGTCAAACTGACGGAAACGCAGCTTAGGCAAATGCAGACAGTACAATTCCTGAGTGCATTTCTGGGCTCCATCATCGGATTCATTCTCGCCCTGACCGGTGCGGGGGGCGCGATCCTCGCGGTTCCCCTGCTTATCTTCGGCCTGGGCTTGAGCGTGGCGGAAGCGGCGCCGATCGCGCTTTTCGCGGTATGTATTTCAGCTGCCGCCGGAGCACTGCTGGCATTGAAACAGGGAAGGGTGAGGTATCGGGCAGCCAGTCTTATTGCCCTCCTAGGTATTCTTGCAGCTCCGGGCGGTGTATTTCTTGCGCAGAAAATACCGAATGCGCCGCTTGTCATGCTATTTTCCGGGGTACTGGCCTACGCAGCGTCGCGGATGTTCCAGCAGAGCATGGAAAATGGCGCTGTAAGCTCCTCCGGGCCGCCTCCTTGCGGACTGGGCTCCACGGGCCGTCTCATCTGGACCGGTGCCTGCGCCCGCTCACTCGCATTGTCAGGGATAATAGCGGGCGTCCTGTCCGGTTTGCTAGGGGTTGGAGGTGGTTTCGTAGTCGTCCCGGCTCTGAGGAAGGCGACCGGCCTCGATATGTCATCCATCGTTTCGACGTCGCTTGCGGTAATCGCTCTGGTTTCCGCCGCAGGCGTGATATCCACGGCGATAATGGGGAGTATAAGCTGGTTGATTGCGCTTCCGTTTGGCGCAGGCGCCGTTGTGTCCATGCTGCTGGGCAGCCAGTTCGGACGCCATCTCAAGGGACCCCGGCTTCAGCAGGCATTTGCCTTCCTCGCGGGCTGTGTAGCTGCAATCATGTTCGCGAATGCAGTTCTGGGGATTCTACGTTGAAAACAGCGCCGCATTCTTCGGGGAGAAGGCTTGACACTTATGCCGCCTGTTGTCTTCTGCCTGTTCTGCAGGGACGCGTATTACAATTGCTGAAACTCCTTCAGTAACTGGCGTGTATGCAATGGCTTATCTCCCAGATAGTGGTTGAGCAGCGCGCGCATCAGAATCCTGCTCTGCAGGCGCGTCAGGGAGGCTGAATAGTCTCCCTGGCTCATATCAAGCAGTGTTTTTCCACTTAACTGGAGATTAAAAAGGCAGTTGCCGTTGCTCGCTGCAACAGGTCCCCGCTCGATTTCATAGCAGTACGCCTGGTTTGGTTTAATCACTTTTCCTGATGAAACATCGTGATCGAGTGTCAAGGCATAACCCATCTCCTGCAGGAGGCGCTGCTCGAAGCGGCGTAGTATGGGAATGTAATCGCTTGCCGTACTCAGGTCAGACAAGGCCTCCTGATAGCAGGCAAATAATCGTTCGTGCGGGTCATTGCGGTGCAATAGCCGTATCAAAAGTTCATTGAGATAAAATCCGCAGATCAGGGCAGTTCCCTGTAAGGGTAGCTGCCCACCCTGCCATTCAGCTTTATGCAAGGTGCGTAATTCGGACTTCCCCCCCCAGCTCAACAGGAGAGGCTGGAATGCGCGCAGCAAGCCCCTCAGGGCAGATGTCGGGCGCTTGGCGCCTTTCGCAATCACGGCAATACGCCCGGAATTTTGCGTGAAAACTTCTACGATAAGGCTGGTTTCAAGATAAGGATAGCTGTGCAGCACAAAAGCGAGTTGTGCTTCTTGACGCTGTTTATCTACGCTCATGTTTAGGGAGCATCAGCGGTTATCATCAGGCTTGATCAAGCCCACCGGAAAGATGCCTCAAAAGATTATGTACGGGATACCGGAAGCCCGGTCGAGCACACTACTGTCCGGAATAAAATTAGTGACAACCTGGGGAACTGCATGGGCAAAAAATGGGCGTAGGGCCAGATGGGATGCTTGTGTGCCGCTTACTCATATCCGAGGCTTTTCAAGGTTCGGGCATCTTCGGCCCAGCCGCTTTTGACCTTTACCCAGACCTTGAGATAAACCTTGCCACCGAAGCTTTCTTCCATATCCTTGCGCGCCTGGGTAGCGATCAGCTTCAATTTTTCTCCATCCTTACCGATGACAATCGCTTTCTGCCCGGATTTGTCTACCACAATGGAAGCGTGAATCCTGCGCAGTTCGCCTTCCATCACAAACTGGTCAATGATGACGCTGGTGGAATAAGGAATCTCTTCTCCCAACAGCCGGAACAATTTTTCGCGAACCAGTTCCGCGGCTATGAAGCGTTCATCCCGGTCGGTTACTTCATCTTCCTGGAATAATGGCGGATTTTGCGGCAGGTGCGGCCGTATCGCAGCTATCAATTCGGGCAGCCGCCCTCCATTCTCGGCGCTTACCGGCACCAAGGCTGCGAAGTCAAATTCCTTTGACGTTTTTTCGAGGAAGGGAAGCAGTTGGGATTTATCGGGCAGGCGGTCGATTTTGTTGAGGGCAAGAACCACGGGCTTGTTTTTTGGCAGGAGTTTCACCACCAGCTTGTCGCGATCGTCGAAGTGCATCGCTTCAATCACCAGTATCACGACATCCACATCCCGCAGCGTCTGGGTAACCAGACGATTCATCCCGCTGTTCAAACGGCTTGTATGCCGCGTCTGGAACCCCGGGGTGTCGACAAAAACAAACTGGGAATGTGCATCAGTGAAAATTCCATGTATGCGATGCCGCGTCGTCTGGGATTTTTTTGATGTAATACTGATCTTTTGCCCGACCAGCCTGTTCAGCAGGGTGGATTTTCCTACGTTGGGACGGCCAACGATAGCAATATAACCGCTGCGATAGGCTGGGTCTGCAAGGGGAGCTTCAGTGTTCATCAGAAAAGGTTTTGCGCCAATATACACTCGCGGAAATTTTTCACAGCCTTGCTGTTGGAATATTTGGCTGTGGCAGGGAGCATTTCACAGTTCAGGAAAGCACGAAAGTTGTTCTCTATTGAGTCAGCAGGCAAACAGTATGAACGTCATCTCGGCTGAAGTCAGTAAACCGGAATCCAGCCAAACCAACAATGGCCTGCTTTGAACGTCACTTGATGCCGGATTCGAGTCAGGCTCGGAATGAAGAGATTCATAATATTTTCTGACCGGGTCAATAATGCGACTGGAGTTGCTCATAAGCTTGCCTGGCTGCGTGCTGTTCCGCGCTGCGACGGCTTGCGCCTTCGCCCAGAGTGCGGATTTCAGGCCGGGAAATCACGCATTCCACCTGAAACTGCTGCTGGTGAGCCTCGCCTCGGGTAGCAACGACAGCATACCGGGGCAGCGCCAGCTTGTGGCTCTGGAGATATTCCTGCAAAAGGGTTTTGGGATCCTTGCCGAGGGTATGGGTGTTCATCTCCCCCCCCAGGGAGGGAGTGAAAAGAATTTCAACTGTCTTCTCGGCCTGCTCAAAACCCGCGTCGAGATATATGGCGCCAATCACAGCTTCCAGCGCATCCGCAAGAATCGAAGGCCGTTTGTCCCCTCCGCTTTTGAGTTCACCTTCGCCAAATCGGATAAGCTTTCCCAGCTCAAGCGTTTGCGCCAGTTCAGCCAGCGCCTTCTGGTTTACGAGGTTTGCCCGTATCCGTGACAGACCGCCTTCGCTGAGGTCAGGAAAATGATGGAATATCAATCCGGCGACGGCGCAGTTGAGGACGGCGTCGCCAAGAAATTCAAGCCGTTCGTTGTGAGGGATGCTGTGGCTTCTGTGCGTCAGCGCTTGCCGCAGCAGTTCGGCGCGATGGAAGGTGTAACCGAGTTTTCGGCACAGCGCCGCACTCTCCATATTCCGGTAAGCTGTCCCCAATTTTGCGCGCCCCTCCCACCAACTGTGGCGAGTGATCTGCCACATGCTCAAGGTCCCGATTGCCGCCCGAATTACTTGATCGATAATCCGATGCGTTTCAGGTCGCTGAAATTCCACCAGATCATGAAAGCCTTGCCGACAATGTTCTGGTCGGGTACGAATCCCCAATAACGACTGTCACTGCTGCTGTCCCGGTTGTCTCCCATTGCAAAGTAGTTGCCGGGAGGAACCTTGCAGGTAAATCCACGATCGTTATAGCTGCAATTTTCATGATGGGGGAAGGGGAGCACACCCCCTAGCTGGATACTATCCCTCTCCTGCGGATTGATAAGGACATTATAGCGGTGATTTCCGAGGGACTCCGTGTAGCTGCGGCTGTAAACGAATTTCAGGCCCGATTCCACATAGGTATATTCTCCGTTCGGTTCCATCCTCACCGGTACGTTGTTGACGCTCAGTTGCTTGTCACGGTAAGTGATGATATCTCCGGGTATCCCCACGATACGCTTGATGTAATCCATGGATGGATCCACCGGGTAGCGAAAAACCATGACCTCGCCACGCTGAGGAGTGTTTATATCCATCAGCTTGACGTTGGCGACCGGCAGCCGGATGCCGTAAGTATATTTATTGACGAGAATGAAATCTCCTACCAGCAGAGTCGGAATCATCGAGCCCGAGGGGATTTTGAAAGGCTCAACCAGGAAAGAACGCAGGCAGAACACGACAAGAATCACCGGGAAAAAGCTTTTCGGATACTCCACCCACCATGGCCCCTGGTTTCCCGGCGCGCGGCGTGGTTGCAGCACGATACGATCGAGCAGGGCGATACTGCCGGTGATCAGCAGCAATATCAGCATAATGAGCGGAAAGTTCATTCTTGTTCCTTATTCCCTTCGGGTGGACAGTCCATTGCCCGCCCGGAAACGGGATTTTTCCGGTGAGCATGTGCCGCTTGTTGAAGGCATCGTATTGTTTGAACTACTTTTCTCCAACCTGCAGAATCGCGAGAAACGCTTCCTGTGGAATCTCGACATTGCCGACTTGCTTCATACGCTTTTTACCGGCTTTCTGTTTTTCCAGAAGCTTGCGTTTACGCGTGATATCGCCGCCATAGCATTTGGCCAGCACATTCTTGCGCAAGGCCTTGATACTTTCCCTGGCGATAATGTGCGAGCCTATGGCGGCTTGAACAGCGATGTCGAACATCTGCCGGGGAATCAGTTCGCGCATTTTCTGCGCGAGTTCCCGTCCGCGGTACTGGCTGCTCGCACGATGCACAATCAGCGACAAGGCGTCCACGCGCTCGCCATTGATGAGGATATCCAGCTTGACGAGATCGGAAGCCCTGAACTCCTTGAATTCATAATCAAGTGAAGCGTAACCGCGGCTGGTCGATTTTAACCTGTCGAAGAAATCCATGACGACTTCATTGAGCGGGATTTCATAGGTCAGCATGA
The DNA here is from genome assembly GCF_059489795.1 of Nitrosospira sp. CT. Classification (NCBI taxonomy): domain Bacteria; kingdom Pseudomonadati; phylum Pseudomonadota; class Betaproteobacteria; order Nitrosomonadales; family Nitrosomonadaceae; genus Nitrosospira; species Nitrosospira sp. CT. Next base: position 72,602 of record NZ_JCAHZJ010000076.1, on the reverse strand, counting down.
CCTGCCTGCCCATATATTGCATATTCTTCTGGATTCCCCGCTTGTTGATGCAAAGCGTAATGACCGATCCGACATATTCCTGCGGGACGAGGATGGTTGCCGTAATGATCGGCTCCCGAATCTGCTCTATTTTTGAGAGATCAGGCAGTCTGGACGGGTTTTCGATTTCAATGACCGATCCATCGCGCAGCACGACCTGATACACCACCGTTGGCGCGGTGGTGATGAGGTTCATGTCGTATTCCCGCTCCAGTCTTTCCTGTACGATGTCGAGATGAAGGAGTCCGAGAAAGCCGCAGCGAAAACCAAACCCCAACGCCTGCGACGTTTCCGGCTCGTATTGCAATGAGGAATCATTGAGTTTTAGCTTCTCCAGCGCATCGCGCAGGGCATCATACTGGTTGGATTCCACGGGGTAGAGTCCGGCGAACACCTGCGGTTTGATCTCCTTGAAGCCGAGCAGCGGTTGGGGAGCGGGGCGATCAGCGAGTGTTACCGTATCGCCGACCTTGGCAGACTTCAACTCCTTGATTCCGGAAATAATGAAGCCCACTTCACCGGCGCTGAGAGATTCCCGGTTTCTGGATTTTGGCGTAAATACGCCCACCTGTTCACACAGGTGGACAGTTCTACTCGCCATCAGCAATATTCTGTCCTTAGGTCTCAATACCCCATCCATTACCCGCACGAGCATTACCACGCCCACATAGTTGTCGAACCAGGAATCGATGATAAGGGCCTTCAGGGGGGCTTCCGAATTCCCTTTCGGAGGGGGAATACGCGAAATGACCTCTTCCAGGATATCCTCCACCCCGAAACCGGTTTTTGCGCTTGCCCGCACGGCATCCTGGGCTTCTATGCCGATAATATCTTCAATTTCCTTGATGACGCGTTCCGGTTCGGCGGCGGGCAGATCGATCTTGTTCAGCACCGGTATGACTTCCACGCCCTGTTCGATTGCGGTGTAGCAATTTGCAACGGTTTGGGCTTCCACGCCCTGGGAAGCATCAACCACCAGGAGGGCTCCCTCGCAGGCTGCGAGAGAGCGCGATACTTCATAGGAGAAGTCGACGTGGCCGGGTGTATCGATCAGATTCAGGAGATAGCGGCTGCCATCACGGGATTTGTATTCCAGAGCTGCCGTCTGCGCCTTGATGGTGATTCCGCGCTCGCGCTCCAGCTCCATCGAGTCCAGCACCTGTTCTTCCATTTCCCGGTCGGACAGCCCTCCGCATAAATGGATGATGCGGTCTGCGAGCGTGGACTTGCCGTGATCGATATGGGCGATGATGGAAAAGTTGCGGATGTGCTGCATCAGGGATCGGGATGGCAAGGGAAGAGGGTGATAACAGGACGACGCCGGAATTCACCGGCAATCAAAAAAGGGCACATGGTGTGCCCTCTCATGGCGTGGCCCTCTGGTCGCACGTGTATCCGGTCCCTGCAAATTCTTGTTCAAGACGGACATTTTAGCGAATTTTGAGGAAATAAGCACCTGCCGAGTCGCCTTCTTCCCCTTTATCGTCGGGAAAGAAGGCGGCCGCCGCTTCCACAAAAGAACGGGTACTATTTTTCGATTCGCTGAAATATCCGGGCAAACGCATTCAGGTCGAGGTGATAGTGGCAGATTTCCCTGTTTCCGGCCATCAACACTGGAACGCGTTGCCCATAACGTGATTGCAGATCACTGTCGCTATCCACATCCACGACTTCGAGCTGGAAAAGATAATCTGGCTTCAATTCCTGCAGGGCCGCAAGCATGTCCTGGCAGAGGTGGCAGTGCTCCCGGCCATAAACTGTCAGCAAGACAGGGAAATCAGGATCGGGAGCAGCCATTTATTTGTTTTCACCATTCATCTTCATAGTGATGAAGGTGGCGGTATCGCCGCGTTTCACCAGCAAGGCAATATTGCGTCCTTTTTCGACCTTGTTGAGCAACTGGTTGAATTGATCAACCGTTTTGACATCCTGATTATTGATGCTCAGAATGACATCGCCGGGTCGGACCCCCGCGCGGCTTGCGATACCGGGCACCATATCCTCGACCAGAAGCCCGCTTTCAGTTTCCAGTTCCTTCTTCTGATCCGAAGTCAGCTCGATCAGGCTCAAGCCGATGCGATTCGCTGCATCCGGCATCTTGCCCCGCTTTCCAGAACGCGCCGCTGGTTTTTCATCCTCTGGAAGCTCATCCACTGTAATCGTGAGCTCCTTGGTCGATCCATTCCGCCACACCTGCATCTGCACTTTCGTGCCTGGCTTGGTCGAGCCAACTATGCGTGGCAGATCGCCCGAAGAATTCACGGTCTTGCCGTCGAACTTGAGAATGACATCCCGTGCTTGAATGCCCGCCTTGTCTGCCGGGCCGCCTTTCTGGACAGAAGCTACCAGCGCGCCGGCTGGCTTGGGTAAACCGAACGATTCCGCAAGCTCCTTTGTGATTTCCTGAATCAGCACGCCGATTCTGCCCCGGCTCACCCTGCCGCTTGCAATCAGCTGATTTGATATATCCCGGGCAACATCGATGGGAATAGCGAATGACAAACCCATGAATCCGCCGGTGCGGCTGTAAATCTGAGAATTGACGCCGACCACCTCACCGTTCATATTGAACAGCGGTCCGCCGGAATTCCCGGGGTTGATCGCGACATCCGTCTGGATGAAGGGCACGAAATTTTCCTGCGCCAGAGAGCGTCCTTTGGCGCTGACAATCCCGGCAGTAACGCTGTTTTCAAAGCCGAAGGGTGATCCGATCGCTACCACCCATTCTCCCACCTTCATTTGGTTGGGATCACCCTGGGTGACTTTCGGCAGTCCGGTAGCATCGATCTTGAGGAGAGCGATGTCCGTCTTCCGGTCCGCCCCAATCAGCTTTGCCCGGAACTCCCGCTTATCCGTAAGCTTTACATTGATTTCATCGGCTCCATCGATCAAATGGGTATTTGTCAGAATATAGCCGTCCGAACTGATAATGAAGCCGGAACCCACCGATCTGGATTCGAAATCTCGTGGCATTCCTCCATGAGGCTGCATGTGTCTCCGGAAAAACTCGAAAAACGGATCATCCTCGGGTATGTTCGGCATTCCCGGGAAAGCGCGTTCCGTGGCTGCGTTGCCTGACTGAACGGTGCTGATATTTACGACCGAAGGTCCTTCTCTTTCGACCAACCCGGTAAAATCCGGCAATTCGCGCGCTGGCGCTTCCGCAAACACGCTCGTGGATAATCCAAACAGCGCCACCAGTAAAAATTTAGCAATCATACTTTTTCTTCCATGGAGTAGAAACGGGTGAACCTTCATCCATCTGGCCAAGATAATGGGATAGTAGTACCAGGCCCCCATTCAGTCCCAGTCGCAGCCGGCCTGTCTTGACGGCCTAACGACTGGTAACGGAATTGCCGATTTGCATTACAGTGGCTGGCGGTACTTCGCCTATGGCAGTTACCCTGTTGTCGCCGAGAGTACGTGTATAGATATTGATCGCGCCGCGGCTGTGGTAGAGACCTTCGACCGGGGAAGAAGCCTCTCCGGAATGGGGCTCGATAAATACCGACACGGCAGCAAGACCATCCGAGAGAGCAATATGCGCAACAGGACGTGATTTACCGGAGAGATTACGTTTCATTTCCACAATCTTTTTGAATCCCGGAGGCGGGTCTTTGACATGCCAGCCAAGCTTCCCGCTACCTTGTGTCGAGGAGACAAGATTTGTCTTGCGCCATTCGGCAGCTTGACCCGAATATTTGGATTTCAACAGATCCTTGTCTATTTCACCGCCAATTTTCAGGTCGGTGAATACAAATTGTTCCACCACCCGGCCTTTATCCATTACGGCAGCCTTCAGCAACAGGCCGGTATTGAGATCCATCCATAATTTCTGGCCATAACGCTTGTCATCCCTGGGCTCCAGCTCGATGACCTGGCTGGCATAATCACTGACCCGCTCCTGCTTGCCCTTTTTGACGATATAGTTATCGTCGAGATTGATCAACGGCTGAGGCAGCAGCGCGGGAAAAACTTTTCGCAACCAGCGTTTTTCCGTCACTACGGTCTTGCTTTCCGGCAGATAACATCTCATTTCATCGTTGTTGCGGATAATCTCACGTGGAGGGCCATCCAGCACCACGCTTTTTTCCTGCTCACCTTCCTCATTCACCAGATGGATGATGCGCGATGTTTCTATCTGATCGTCAGACGAATAGACGAATGTCCCGACATAATTGTAATGGCGCGGCGCGGTGGCAATCTTTTGCAGCCAGTTAAGTGCCTCGGGGGATGAGGGGAATGAACTGGAGGGATTTTGCGCGAATGCGGATTGGACGATGACTGTCAGCAACAGGGAAGACAGTGAAACCTGTGTCATCTGTGGACGTTATCGCGCGCTTTCCGCCGATGTACGCATGAAAGGAACTGCCCCCTGTATTGTGGTGCTAGGCGAGAATTGCCGGTGCGCCAGGAGATAGTCGTTGATTTGTGCAGACTCGGACGCGGCGATGGAAGCTTTGGCGGGAATTACAGGATAAGTGGCAACGGGCGCTACAGTGGCTGCAGAAGTCGAGGGCGACGTCCTGTTATCGGCCAGATTCTGCCTCAGAAGATCCGACTCTTGCGTCGTTTGCAGAATTATCCATCCACCCACCATTGCTGCCGCGATGGAGGCCGCAGCGGCATAAGTTCTCGGCCTGCGCTTCGGAGTCGGATGAAGCAAGGTTGTGTTTGGTACCGTGGATACCGTAGGTTCCGCTATCAGTCTTGCGTTAACTCGCCGCGTAATATCGAGTGGCTTGACCTCCGATTGACCCAACGCATCGCTGATCAGGTGGTAAGCAACCCAGCGTTCCCGTAGCTCCTCCGCGTTCCTGAATTGCTCGATCACTACCGCCGCATCGTCTGCGTCCAGTTCACCATCCATCAATGCCGATATTTTTTCTTGCATATTACCACCTCTTATCTTTACCAGTCCCCAGCAAGGGACGCAGTTTTTCCGCTATTGCTTCCCGTGCACGAAATATTCGCGAACGGACCGTGCCGATAGGGCAATTCATGATCGCTGCGATTTCCTCGTAGCTCAGTCCCTCGATTTCTCTCAACGTAATTGCCGTACGCAGTTCTTCAGGCAATTCTTCCAGCGTTTGGTTCACCGTTTGAGCGATCTGTTTGCTTGTCAGTTCGCTCTCGGGCGTATTCATTTCGCGCAGCTGGCTCGCTTCTTCAAAACCTTCGGCCTCTTCGCTGTCAAATCCTGTCGTGGTGGTAGGTGCCCGCCGTCCTTGAGCCACCAGAAAATTCTTGGCAGTATTGATGCCTATCCTGTACAACCATGTATAAAATGCGCTGTCTCCCCTAAACGACGGTAGTGCACGGTAAGCCTTGATAAAGGCTTCCTGGGTTACATCCTCTACTTCTGACGCATCCCGGATGAATTGCGAAAGGAGACGTGCAAGCTTGCGCTGGTATTTGATCACCAGAAGATCGAAGGCCTGCTTGTCGCCATGCTGCGCGCGTTCCACCAGTTGCTGATCGATTTCCCGGTCACCCATGCCGCCTGATTCCTGAATTAACGAATTTCTTGCCTGTAACTGCTTCATTATAAGGCAGCTCAGCCAAGTATACCCGTTCAGGAGCCCATCGGGAATTACGCACCGGTCCATCGACCGCCGTCTGTGTGAACAGACAACGCGTAGTATAAATTAGTTCAGTTGAAAATGTGGTTATTCCAGCAGATAGAGTACATGTCAGATTCAGGGCCCTGGTTGTGGACCCTTTTCTTGGCAGAAAACAAAACGCAAAAAGAAGTCCCTTGCAAGCTCAAGGCCCTTTTGTCCCTTTGTTTGGGGGAAGAAAAAAAGGCCCCAACAGGGCCTCATCATGCGTTTATGCCGCCATCTTGCGACAGTGCTCCGCGCACTGGCGGCAGGCTTGCACGCACTCTTCCATTCCATCCAGTTGCTCGCAACTTTTAGCACACGCCTCACAAATTTCGGCACAGGCGCCACAGACCTTGGGACTAAATCTGGAGCCGCTGAGCATGAAATTCAGTGAGGTCTGGCAGATTTCCACGCAATTCATCATCAGCCGGAGGTGGTCGGCCTCGACATGCTTGCCGCCTGATTCCAGGCAATGGTTCATGGCCATTTGCAGGCAGGTGCGATGACAATGGGTGCATGCATCAATACAGGCTTGCAGATTCTGATCGGTTTCCGTGTATAAAAACATGGTCTTCTCCTTCTCCGTTTTTGAGAAATTTTTCGGGATCGATGGAACTTCATCAAACCCGCTAGCGCATAATGTGCGCCAGCACCGCTTCACATTCCGTACGCTAGCAGACATAAAATTCAGGGCCGGGAAGGAGACGGGCAGTGGCGGAGCAGGAATAGGGATAGATTGTTGCTATCATTGTTCGGATTACGCGTCTTTCATCCAGATTGAGGCAGATGGGAAGTCATCACAGTCGCGGCCACGGTTTTTCCAGCATGTCATCTCATACCGGGCACTCCGGACACCACAACCACTCTCCCGCACGCAATCATGGAGGTGCGTTCGTTATTGCCATCACCTTGAACGCCGGTTTTGTCGTAGTTGAGTTCGGTTACGGCTTTGCCGCCAACTCGACGGCGCTCATGGCAGATGCAGGCCATAATTTATCGGATGTGCTCGGGCTTGCGTTAGCGTGGGGCGCGGCAATTTTGAGCCGCAAGGCGCCCAGCGAACGTTATACCTATGGCTTGCGCAGCACTTCGATACTCGCCGCGCTGGCAAATGCTGTTCTGCTCCTGGTGGCATGCGGTGCAATCGCCTGGGAAGCTTTTCAGCGGTTCTCGCAACCCCCGATAGTAGCCGGTCTCACCGTTGCAGTCGTAGCGACCGCTGGTCTTCTGATCAACGGTCTGTCTGCCTGGCTGTTTTTGAAGGGGAGCAAGGAGGACCTGAATATTCGCGGCGCTTTCCTGCACATGGCGGCGGATGCCGCGGTTTCGGCCGGCGTTCTGGTATCCGGGGTGGCGATCCTTTTCACGCAATGGTATTGGCTCGACCCGGTGATCAGCCTGATGGTCGTTGTCGTCATTATCTTCAATACATGGGGTCTTCTGCGCGATTCGGTTCAACTTGCGCTAAGCGCTGTACCCCCGCATATCGACATTGCCGCGATCGAAGCTTTTCTGCGCAACCAGCCGGGTGTGACGGACGTACATGAGCTACATATATGGGGCCTGAGTACGACCGAGAGCGCGCTCACTGTCCACCTCGTCATGCCAGATGGGTATCCTGGCGATTCTTTCATGGATAGTATCAGAACGACCCTGGAAGCGCGCTACGCCATTCATCACAGTACCCTGGAGATCGAACAGGGCACCATCAGTCATTATTGTCCGGTAATCAGAGTCGATTGATCTTCGTTGATTGGAGTTAAAATCACCCAGCATCTATGGAAAGAATGAAGTGAGGCGGAAGATGGAAGATCAATCGACAATCGACTCTGACCCCGGTGACTTTGCTGCCATAAATGCATTCGTCAGGTCTGTTATCATTCCCTGCTCACAAAAACAGATAACGACGATCAGTGTCACAGCTTAATTTCGATACCCTGATAATTGGCAGCGGCCTGGCGGGGCTCACCCTCGCGCTCAATCTGGCGCAAAACAGGAAAGTAGGCCTCATCACCAAGCGTGCGCTGCTCGATGGAGCAAGCGGATGGGCGCAGGGGGGAATCGCCGCAACATTATCGGAAGAAGATTCGCCCGAAGCTCACCTCCACGATACGCTCGTCGCAGGCGCAGGTCTCTGCAACGAAGAGGTGACGCGATATGTAGTGGAAAATGGTCCCCAGGCGGTCCAATGGCTGATCGATCAGGGAGTGCCTTTCACGCGCGATGGCGGCAACGGGACCGGCTATCATCTGACCCGTGAAGGCGGGCATAGCGTGCGCCGCATCATTCATGCGGCGGATGCGACCGGGAGGGCAGTGCAATTGACCCTGATCGAAAGAGCGCATGCCCACCCGAATATCACCGTGCTGGAGTACCATGTCGCGATCGACCTGATCACCAGCGCCAAACTGGCTGGCCGTGGTGAGCGATCCCACAGGAACGGCAATCGCTGCCTTGGCGCTTACGTGCTGCACAGCAGGGAAGGGAGGGTGCGCACCATAGCGGCGAGCAACACCGTGCTGGCAACGGGTGGAGCGGGCAAAGTCTATCTCTACACCACCAATCCGGATACTTCGACCGGCGATGGCATTGCCATGGGCTGGCGTGCAGGCTGCCGCATAGCGAATATGGAGTTCATCCAGTTTCATCCCACTTGCCTTTATCATCCTCACGCCAAATCGTTCCTCATCAGCGAAGCGGTGCGAGGCGAGGGGGGGCTACTGAAACTGCCCGATGGCACCCGTTTCATGCCCGCGCACGATGAGCGCGCCGAGCTTGCGCCGCGTGACATCGTGGCGCGCGCCATCGACTTCGAAATGAAGAAGCGCGGGCTCGACTGTGTGTACCTGGATATTTCGCACAAGCCGGCAGACTTCCTGAAGGAGCATTTTCCGACCATTTACCAGCGCTGCTTGGAATTCGGCATCGATATCACCAGAGAACCAATTCCCGTCGTGCCTGCGGCTCACTATACATGTGGCGGTGTCGTCACCGACTGGAACGGAGAAACTGATCTGGACAATCTTTATGCGATTGGTGAAACCGCGCACACCGGTCTGCACGGAGCCAACCGCCTGGCGAGCAATTCACTGCTGGAGTGCCTGGTATTCGGACAGGCCGCCGCTCGGGATATCATGCAGCAGATACCTGAACCCATCACCGCATTGCCGCCATGGGATGAAAGTCGCGTGACCAACGCCGATGAGGAAATCGTCATCTCCCATAACTGGGACGAATTGCGGCGCTTCATGTGGAGTTACGTCGGTATCGTCCGCACCACTAAGCGGCTGCAGCGGGCGCAGCACCGCATCAGTCTTTTGCACGAAGAGATCAACGAGTACTACGCGAATTTCCACGTCACGAATGACCTGCTGGAATTGCGCAATCTCGTGGATACAGCGGACCTGATCGTGCAAAGTGCGATGCTGCGCCATGAAAGCCGCGGCCTGCACTACAGCAAGGATTATCCGGACTTGCTGCCGGAGGCGAGGGATACGGTGTTGAAGCGGGAGCAGTAAGAGGTGAAGTGAGCTGCTGCGGGGTGGCAAGCCCGATCAATTTCTCCCGCACACTTCTTTCGTATCAATCGAAAACTCGCACGGCTGCGGCTTTCCCACCCAGCGGTGACGGTCCATGCGTCCGGAACATCCAGCGTCTTCGAGAAGGGCGCGCTGCCCGGAGGCATCGCAAACCAGCACGACTGAGTGCCTGTCCTGGCGTAGCACTCTCACCTTATAGCCTTTAAAGTTTCGAAGCAGCGCCGGGTCATGTTGCGTTGCCCGCACGAGCAGCTCCTTTTCATCGAGCCCGGACGGGGGATTCTTGAAGCGAACGGTGGATTCCACCGCAGCCGCGAGTTTGGTCAATGCTGAAGCCTTGATAAACATCTCTTCGCTATAAGGACGCTTTGGGGTGGGGGCGCACCCTGCAACGAGCGATAGCACAAGCGCGATAGTTATGCTGACGAGGATACCGGCAGGATGTGTGCTCATGAGGCAACCCTTTGCCAATGGATAAGGTTGCCCTGATCGTCTTTTCCTGTATCCAGATTGCAATTCACCACGGCCGTCAGGTAGCTATTGTCGTTTTCGAAGACGGCCTTGGCGATGTGCGACCAGGTAGCAAGAACATTCTCCAGGGCGCGATCAAATATCGCATCGTAGCTCATGAGTTCAAGCGGGGTCGCCAGGTTTTCCAGATATTGCGGGTCGAGATCGTCAACCGCAGGGTAGGTCAAACCAATGTTGGCAGCGACATGCCGGGCAAAGGGAGGAAGTAAATTTCCTTCTTCCGCTTTGTCGACAACGAACTTGAATGCGCTGTGCCAATTATCGATAACTGGAGGGTCGGTTTGATAAGCACTGCCATAACAGGTTTCAAGCATGCTCTGCCAGGCGAGTGTAACGGCAGGATCGAGTTTTCCGCTGCCAGGTTTATCGCAGCAGCCCCAGATTCCGGAATCCAGATGTTCGGCCAGGCCGATCTCACCGATATTCAATCGCTGGAAAATATAGGCATCCTGATGCATTTCGCATATCCTGTGCTTATCCTTGTTCTTCCGGTATTCACCTACCTTGAGTTCGATGACAGGATGAATCGTCGTATCAGTAACGACATGGCTGGTATATCCCAGGAGCCATGAAAATGCCTTTTGCCGGGATGCTCCATCGAGTCTTTTGATCCGCTCGACTCCTGTTTTGATCATGTCGCCGGTTCTCTGATAGTGCATTCGATCCGCCCACTCGCCAGCACTGGAGTGAGCAATGTCCAGATAGGGATAATCAGGGCTGACCGCGCCAAGCTCACAGAAACGGAAGTAATCCAGTACCGGGACAATTGCTCCCCGAGGAAATCCCTGTTTTTCGAGTCGGCCCGGTTCCTTGGCCAGGTTTACCATGGTGAGGTGTGCATAAGCGCCAGGCATGGATAGTCGCGGATAGTGATTGATCGAGAGTGTGGTGGAGAACAATGTTATTGTATATCTTGCCTCGATTTCGGGAAGTGTTCAGACAGCAGGCGGAATATTTCTTCCCATGGTAGTCACAGGATCCAGCAAAGATCGAATGTGGTCACACCAGATTTGGCATGATTCGCTTCGCCATAGATTGCCTACAGTGGTTTAAATGCTCAGCTATTTCGAGAAACTGATTTACCCCTATCCCGATCCCACCGACAGGATTCCCCCAAAAGGTTTTTTTACCTTTATCTGGGAAGCAACCGAGGGCGTAAGGCGATACCTGGTGGCGATGACGCTGCTTACCGCATCAATCGGTGCGTTTGAAGCCTTATTGTTCGCGATGCTGGGAAAAGTCGTCGACTGGCTCAACCAGATACCGCCCTCTCTTTTATGGGAACAGGAGCGGAACACGCTTCTTCTGTTCGCTGGACTGCTGGTTGCAAGTCCCCTGTTGGTCGGTATACAGAACCTCGTCAAGCATCAGGTGTTGGGCGGGAATTTTCCGATGCGCCTGCGGTGGAATTTCCATCGGCTGATGCTGAACCAGAGCATGCACTTCTATCAGGACGAATTTGCGGGACGGGTGGCGGCCAAGGTGATGCAAACCGCTCTTGCGCTGCGTGATGTCTGCTTTATTCTCGGCGATATACTTGTCTATGTAACGATTTACTTTTTTACCCTGGTTGCCGTGGTGGGCACATTCAATCTCTGGATATTGATACCTTTTGGGGGGTGGTTCGCTCTCTATATCTGCGCGCTGCGCTATTTTGTGCCCAGGCTCAGCCAGGTATCCCAATCCCAGGCGGATGCGCGCGCCTTGATGACGGGACGCATCAGTGATGCCTATACTAATATCGCCACCGTAAAACTCTTCTCTCACGCCGGCAGGGAGGCCGGTTATGCCAAACTGGCGATGCAGGAGTTTCTGGGGACAGTCCATAGCCAGATGAGGTTGATCACGCGGTTTGAAACCGTGAACCAGGTGATGGGGGCAAGTCTCATCATCAGTGCAATTGCGGTTGCTTTGCTGTTGTGGGTGGATGGGCAGATCGGCGTGGGGGCGGTGGCGGCTGTCGGCGCCATGTCGTTGCGGCTTAACGGGATGTCGCATTGGGTCATGTGGGAAATGACTTCATTGTTCGAACAGGTAGGTACCGTACGCGATGGAATCACCACCTTGTCACGTCCCCACGTGGTGACCGACCATCCCGATGCAAAACGTCTTCAGATTAAAGCCGCCGAAATACGGTTTGAAGATGTGGTTTTCTGCTACGGGGGCGACGTCCCCGTAATAGATCATCTTTCGCTGCATATCAGGCCGGGTGAAAAGATCGGTCTGGTCGGACGCTCGGGCGCGGGTAAATCCACTCTCGTCAACTTGCTGCTTCGCTTTTATGATGTGGAGGAGGGGCGCATACTGATCGACGGGCAGGACATCCGATACGTTACCCAGGACAGTTTGCGCGCCAATATCGGCATGGTTACGCAGGATACATCCCTCATGCATCGTTCAGTAAGGGACAACATCGCGTATGGACGACCTGACGCAATCGATGCGGAAACGATCGCCGCTGCAAAAAAGGCGGAGGCGCACGATTTCATCATGGGTCTGACAGACCCTGGGGGACGCCGCGGCTATGATGCGCATGTAGGAGAGCGTGGGATAAAGCTTTCGGGCGGCCAGCGCCAGCGGATCGCCATAGCGAGGGTAATGCTGAAAAACGCGCCGATTCTTCTGCTTGATGAAGCTACCAGTGCGCTGGACTCTGAAGTGGAGTCAGTCATCCAGTCCAGCCTCTACCGGCTAATGGAGGGCAAGACGGTGATCGCCATAGCGCATCGCCTGTCGACCATTGCTGCCATGGATCGGTTGATCGTGATCGACAAGGGGCGGATCGTAGAGGAAGGAACACATCAAAGCCTGATCGCAATGAACGGCTTGTATGCCGGGCTCTGGGAGCATCAGAGTGGCGGGTTTCTGGGGGAAGACGTATAGAAGTATGCCGCTTGAGAAAGCCGATATCTCTCCTACAGATTCAAATGGTTTTCCAGATCATTCCAGCAGTCAGTCACCGAGTTCCACTCCCGCTCGCGGCCTCACACCCGCCCGGATAGCAGCTTCCGTCAGAGAAGGAAGGCAAAGCTCGATGAATCGGTAGGCGTATCCCCGCAGGTAATGGCCGCGGCGGATCGAGATGTTGGTAGTGTTTTGCCCGAACAGGTGTGAACTGTCCAGCAGAGTCAACTGGGCATCCCGCACGGGATTGAAGGCCATTGACGCAACAAGACCCACCCCCAGCCCCAGTTCCACGTACGTTTTAATGACATCTGCATCGAGCGCGGACATGGCGATATCTAGGGCCAATCCCGCCCTGGCAAACGTCTGATCAATTCCCGCCCTGCCGGTAAAGCCTTCGTGATAAGTGATGACCGGGAACTCTGCAATGGCTTCAAGCGTGAGCGGCTGTATTGTTTCCAGCGGGTGTCCGTGCGGCACAATGACAGCGTGGTGCCACGAGTAATAAGGAAAAGAGGCTAGTTCTGCAACACTCTCCAATGCTTCGGTGGCAATGCCGATGTCGGCCACTCCATCCAGCAGCATCGATACGATTTCGTCCGGGCTTGCCTGGTGCAGGACGAGATGCACCTGGGGAAAGGTTTTCTTGAATTGCGTGACCACCGTGGGGAGTGCGTACTGTGCCTGCGTGTGCGTGGTGGCGATGGTCAGCCGCCCTTTATCCCGTTTGCTGAACTGCTCAGCCAGGCGCTTGACATTCTTTGCATCCAGAAGGATGCGCTCGACAATCTCTATCAGTTCCTTGCCCGGATTGGTCAAACCGAGCAGCCGTTTGCCTTTGCGCACGAACAACTCGACGCCCAATTCATCTTCCAGGTCCTTGATGTGCTTGCTGACACCGGACTGGGAGGTAAACAGGGCGTTGGCCGCTTCGGTCAGATTATAGTTCTGGCGAACCGTCTCATGGATGATGCGCAATTGTTGAAAGTTCATATTTATAAGCCTGCAGCCTGTTATTGTCGTGATCGGTTCGAGCGGATGATGGATGCCGGATCCTGATTCAAAAATCATTATGGCTCCCCAGGGGTGCGATAAAGAAAAGGCGCGAGCCGATGGCCAGCGCCTTGAAAATCACAACAACAACGGAGAATAACCACACCCCGAAAGTTATCAGTTCTGTTTTCCCTGGTGAACCAATATTAATTCATTTGTTTATACGTTTTTATGCATAACCAACCGGCAGGGTAATTGATGCGGATTATTACAGAAGCAGCGACTATTCAGGCCAGCTCAATTCACCTCTCTGGTTTCTCCACTTCCACCGCAACAGCACCCGTAACTGCCTGAACTCTTCAGGGTTTATTCCATCGGGAAGGATTACAACGCTGCGCGAAAAGTATCGGCTCAACTGTCGCGGGGACGCGTCTGTTTTATCGATTTTCAGGGGATTCAAGTCGAGCACGGTCAGATAGGGTGCGATGAAACTGCTGCCAAGCAAGGCACAGGCGATCTGTCCGCCATCCCGGGTATTCAGGATGCATACCATTTCATCAGTTACTTCGAGACTGGAAACGGAATCCGGCGAGCGCAACAATGCGTAGCGCCTCAGGTAGAAAACAAGGCTGATGACGAGCAAAGCGGAGCCCGTCAACTTGACTGAAGGTGGCATCATCAGGGGCCACAACAGTACAATGGCCACAAAGTGCGCGAAGCCGAGCACTACTCCTAACGTTCGGGATGATTTCAGGTGGACGACGAGGAAAGGCGTGGGGGGTTGCATAACGGGTTGCAGTTGCATAACGGGCTGCATGTTTTAAAATATTGATGAACTATTGTCTCAGCGCGGGCAGTTTGCCGCCCAGCTGGAGTGTATGCTTTATAATTAACCCTTTTTCTGGCCTTCTTCGAGCATCTGCCTTTACATGAATCCTGTCTGGCGCTCCTACCTGCAAAGCCGTGGTGCGATTTTTCGGGAAGACCGCATTGTCAGCTACGGCAATGCTGCTGCCGAACTTGAGAGTACCCGATCTGCCAACGTGCTGAGTGATCTTTCTCATTTTGGCCTGATTCACTTTTGGGGGGAGGATGCGGAAACTTTTCTGCAAGGACAGTTGAGTTGCGACATGAGGCGTGTCACTGCCTCAGCAGCCTCCTATGGGAGTTATTGCAATCCGAAAGGCAGAATTCTCGCAACTTTTCTTATTTTGCGCGCGACTGATGACGGTTATCTCATGCAATTGCCTGCAATGTTGCTCGCGGGGATCCAGAAGCGCCTTGCCATGTATGTGCTACGAGCCAAGGTCAAGTTGGCGGACAGCAGCGGAGCCTGGGTCCGCATAGGGGTTGCGGGCTGCCACACCGCAGCTCTGTTAAGGGAGATCCTGGATGAAATTCCTGACGCACCTCTGGGAGTGAGGCATGGCGAAAAAGGAAGCATCATCCGTCTTGCAGAGGATCGCTTTCAACTCCTCATTCTTCCGGAGCAGGCGCCCACGATCTGGGAAGATTTGAGCAGAAATGCAGTGCCGGTAGGGAAATCCTGTTGGGACTGGCTGGAAATCCGGGCAGGTATTCCCCACATCCTGCCCGCAACCCAGGAACAATTCGTGCCACAGATGGTGAACCTGGATGCCCTCGGCGGGATAAGCTTTCAGAAAGGTTGCTATCCCGGTCAGGAAATCGTCGCCCGCACCCAGTATCTCGGCAAAATAAAGCGGCGCATGTATCTTGCAAATATTCGTTCGGAAACGTGTGACTTGCCAATCGAAGCGGGGGATGAGTTATTCAGCGCCGATTTGGGGGAACAGTCCGCGGGTATGGTAGTCAACCCGGCATCGTCCTCCGACGGAGGAACCGATCTGTTGGCTGTCATTCAGGCCAGCAGTGTCGAGGCGGGTGAAATTCACTGGAAATCGCTGGATGGTCCCACGCTGGGAATTATGCCCCTGCCCTATTCCGCAATCCAGTAAAGAGTAAAAACGGTATGTGCTCTATTTTGTATCAAATAGCAGCATGCCTCTCGATGAGATCTGCCCTGAAGGTCAAATTTCCCACCAGGAAACCCGACAGAAAGAACATTCCCTGTTACCTTGCGAAGCACCTTAATACAAAATGCATTCCGGTACGCCCCACTGGCCTCCGGAGCAGAAAGGATATCTCGACAAGTTTTGCAAACTGCTACACGCAATCCCATTATTCCCGGCATTGACATCGGAGACGGAGGTGTCCTGCGTATCTGGAAAGACCGCAAGGACCATAGCGGCACCCATGACAACCTGGTTCAACTATCAGGATTCCGCTTCCTGTTCTATTTTTCCGGTGCGATCTGGAGCAAAGTATCGTTGCTCTGTTCAGGCACCGGGCAGCTGCTTCTGTCATTGATGCTGGTGGCATCCGCAGCCCACGCAGATGGACTGGAACTGGAGAAACGCGATATTGCTTTCTACTATGGCAGCAGGCCGCCCATCGAAGACCTGCGCCATTTCGACCAGATCGTCATTCAGCCAAGCCAGATTCTGCCACATGAGAAAACAGCACTGTTGAATCTGGATTCTTCACTTGTCTTCGCCTATGTCTCGTTTGGTGAAATTGCCCGCAACAGCGAAGATATGGCGCGTATCGATACGGATTGGTCGATAGGCGTCAATCCTGCCTGGAACAGTCTGGTAATGGACATGACCGATCCTGCCTGGCGCGAATATCTGCTGAAGCAGCATTTCGAACGCTTGTGGCGTGACGGCTATCGCGCTTTTTTTCTCGATACGGTCGACAGTTACCTGATCGTGACGAAAGAAGGCAAGCAACGCGAAGAGCAGGAAAAAGGACTGGTTTCACTGCTCGCGGAAGTCAAGCAGCGTTTTCCAGGATGCAAGCTCATTCTCAACCGTGGCTTCGAAGTGCTGGACCGGGCCAGCCATTATGCTGACGGTATGGTGGCGGAATCACTTTTTCATGGTTTTGACCCAGTTAGCGGTAAACACGCTCCAACCAAGGAAGAAAACAGAAAGTGGCTGCTGGACCAGCTGGTGCGGGCGCAAAACGAATTCAAGGTGCCCATTACGGTGCTCGACTATGTCGATCCGGGAAACTGGGTGGAGGCCGAAAAAACAGCGCGCGACATCTTCAAGCTGGGGTTCATGCCCTGGGTCGCCAATGGAGACCTGACGTGGCTGGGGCACGGGCGGATGCGCCTTGCTCCCCGCAAGCTGCTGGCTATCGTAAACGGAACGCCCGCGCAGCAGATGGAGCATGATCTGTTTCGGCGTGCGGCCATGCCGCTCGAATATCTTGGCCTGGCGCTCGACTATTGGTACATCGATCAGCTCCCCCTGCCGATTGAACCGCTCGTCGGGCGATATGCCGGAATTATCGCGTGGCTGGGGGAGGACAGTGCGAACGGTACCGAACGGTATGAGAGTGTCTGCGCACGGCTGCAGTCAGAAGCGAATGCGGGACTGCCGATAGTGCTCATGGGTTATCTGCCCGCGGGTGTTGCGTGCCGGAATCTGCTGGATTATCAGGGGGAATTACAACCGACGACCGGCATCCTGAAACTCGATGCCATGAACGAGCGCCTGGGACGCCCCGAATCCGCTCCGGTGATCGGCAGCGGCACGCCTGATGTGCGTGTTCGGGATCGCAATAACGCATGGCTCACTCTGAGCAGTGCTGACAAAATATTTCATCCGGTCGCGGTGACGAGCTGGGGCGGTTACGCGTTACACCCTCACATCCTGAACGAGAGTGCATCCGGGCGCCACGAATGGCTGCTCGATCCTTTTGTTTTTTTCCAGGCGGCATTGCGCCTGCCGGTGCAGCCAGTGTTTGACATGACAACGGAAAACGGGCGGCGCCTGGGGATTATCGAGGTGAGGGGAGATCGCCTGTTTGCAAAGGATGAGCAGGGTGTGGAGGCGATCGATCGGCTCAAGGGGTGGATGGAAAAAAACCCGCTGCCGATAACATTGGGTGCCATCGAAGCGGAAGTGGCGACCGAAGAGCAGCGGAGCAAGCTGCGCGAGGTAGCCAGTTTGCCCCAGGTTCGCCTGGCCAGCCATACTTACAGCCATCCTTTTTATTGGGGGGTATTCGAAGGCAAGACAGACGCGGATCAGCAACCCTACCGTTACAGCGTATTCATGAAGGATTACGCGGCGGAAATGACGCGCGAAACGGGCGGCACTCTTCCATTCCTGCACACGATGGCACCGGATTCTCCCTCGCTGTTGATCTGGTCGGGGGATGGCAAGCCAGGACCGGCTGTGCTGGCAGCTGCGCAGAAAGCCGGGTTGCCGCATTATGGCGGAGGGGGCCTGCATTGGCAGAGCGGACAGATGTCGCTTGCAGACCTTGATCCCGCGCTTCGTCCGACCGAATGGGGTATTCAGGTGATGACGCCGCTGATTGCCGAGCCGCTGTTCGCGCAACTCTGGTACGGCGAAGCCCTGAATTTTGGCAAGGTTGGCGAGTGGAACCGCGAGCTCGACCGCGCACGCCGGTTGCGTATTTCGTCGATATCGATTCATGCCGATGCATTCCTGAACGAACGGGGGAGGGAGCTTCTGGAGCAGATGGCGGAGGCGCAGCGCAAGGAAAATGTGCTCGGCATCTGGGTCGATGAATATGTCACCCGCACGCGCGCGTTCCAGACCGCGAGCATCGCGCGCGATCTCGATGGCAATTGGTTTCTTTTCGGAGATGCGCTTAGAACAGTGCGGTTGCCCAAGAGCGAAATGACCCCGGAAATCTCCAGCGATGTAGTGGGATATAATGACCGCAATGACAACCGCTACATCTACCTTGCCCGGAATCACGCAATCCTTAAAGCCGCCCAGGGTAAACGGAACGAAAATCCGGGACTGAGATTGATCGAGGCCAGCGCGCCCCTGAAATCCTGGCATATCAACAATGATGGCTCCGCCACGCTTTTATTCGAATCGCGGGGACGTCTGGCTCCCCTGACTGTCACGGCTCCCGCTTCCTGCGCCTTGAGCATAAATGACACCAGATTGACGCCGCAGGCGAAGGGTACACATTCCGTTTATACAGTTTCAGGAAACCTGGCAGCGGGAAAATTCCGGCTTGAGTGTTGAAACGCAACGCGAATCACTGCTAAACGCGCCCGCGTTGCTGTTCATGAGCGCGGTGGTTCTCATTGCCTTCTGGGTATTGTTTCCGCGCCAGCCCGCTTTCAGGGATCCAGCCAACCTGTCAGCAAAAGATGCTTTGTCAGTCGCTTATCTTCGCGTTCTCGTGCAGTCGGACCCGCGTAACGCTCCGCTACGCCTGTCGTTCGTGCAGGTGCTGACGGAAGCGGGCATGACCGATGAGGCCATCCTTGCCATGGAACCCCTGCAGAATGCTCCCGAGTCAGGGTTGACCTACGAGATTCGCCTGGCGGAGCTGAAGCTGGCACTGCAGCAGCTTTACCGGCATCCTCCCCGAGAGGTCGAGGCATCTCTGCGAAGGCGTATCGGGGATCTGGTTCCTTCTTTGCTGCGCTTGGCGGAGAATGACAAAGAGTCGAATCAGGTGGTGTTGCTGGCAGAGCAGTTTGGCGAACCCTCGGTCATAGCGGAAACCTTCGAGCAGTTGGTTGGCATGCAGAATGAAACCCGGCAGACAAAATCCCGCTGGCTGGCTTTTGCTGCCAGACAACGGCTTGCGGCCGCACAACCCAGAGTTGCAGCACGAAATTTCTGCCAGGCTTTCGCTTTCGAACGAGTAGCCAGGAAGAAAACAGAATTGGCGAAAGCATGTTTAGGCGCCTATCTTCAGGCGGGTGTTGACCGGGAGGCCTTGAAAGCTGCGATAAAAATACTTTCCGCTTATAGTAGACCGGCTGATGTCGCGGGTCCTGGTAATTCCAGCCTGGTTCCCCCCTCCAGCGCGGACGCACAGTTGCTGATGCTGGCGGCCGACGTTGCCCAACCAATGGGTGATCGTGACCATGCATTGATTTGGCTGGAGCAGGCGAGCGTGCAGATACCCGGGGATCAGAAGCTGGCAGAACGTATTGTCCGGTTGCAGGTTTCGATGGGCCTCCTCGGCGAGGGTCTTGCCCGGGCGGTTGTATTGCGTGCTTCTCTGATTCCTGGAAGCGAACGTCATCGACTGCTTGCCCATTTGTATGACTGGAACGGTCAACCCGATGAAGCGCTCGCCTTATGGTTGTCTTTTGCGCGCCATAAGGCTGATGAGGAGGCTGAAACTCGAACCTTTGCACTGGCTCAGGCAAAACCGGATAACGAGGCGATTGTGCAGCTTCTTGAGGCGGTCATGTCCCGCCGCAAGCTGACGGCTACCGAAGCGGAAGCTTATGTCAAAGCAGGTCTCGCTGTTGCCCAGCCGTCTCGTGTGGAAAAGCAGTTGCGACGTCAGGCAGAGCGATTCGACAATCCTCCGCCCATACTTAAAGCGCTGGCGGAAGTTCTTGTTCTCCAGGGCAAACCGGATGCGGCGCTCACGTTGTATGAAGATATGCCGGAAATACAGGATAGGCGGCAGAGGCTTGCATTGGCGAGGCTGTATGAGGAAGCCGGCAATACGCAAAAGGGCTTTCAGTTGCTGCTCCGGGACATCGACTCGCCGGATCCTGCTTCTGCGGAAGAATACTGGCTGCTGCTGGCGAAAGTCTCCACACAACTCGGGCAGGATGCCTATGCCAGCAAAGCCTACGAAAAAGCGTTGGTCCTTCGGCCGGATGATGTGGAAATTCTGGAAAACCTGCAACGTCTGGCCCTGCGTCATCACGATGATAAAAAAAGCGAGCGGCTTGCGCGCTATGGATGGGAAAGATTGAAGCGCATCGAGGACTTGCAGCGCCTGATGCGTTTTTCCTGGAAGCGGGGGAATTGGGATGAGCTGGATCACTGGCTCAAGGTTGCGGAAAAACTTCCTTCAGCAGTGCAGGCGCCGGATTACTGGTATTTCCAAGCGATGCGCAAAATGGCGCAGGGGAAGCAAAGCGCTGCACGTGATGCACTACATGAGATCTTGAGATTGCAGGCCGCAGATCCGGAAGTCACCGAAGCCATGATCTGGCTATTGCTGTCATACGAGAAAATTGATCATGCGCTGCTTGAATCCGTCGTTGCGCCCTATCGTGCCCAGTCAGCCAATCAGTCTACGGTCAATCCGGCTTTAGCCGAAGCGCTCGCGGCAGCCGAGCAAGGTTTGGGCAGGCCGGTTCAGGCAGCGGTCTGGTTTTTGCGATCGCTTTCGACCCGGCCTGCGGATTTTCTCTGGATATTGGCGCTGGCCGACAACATGGAATGGGCGGGTTGCCCGGCTCACGCCAACTATGCCCGCCTTCAGGCACTCGAAATATTCGCTTCAAAGCAGAATTCCCAGATCGAAGTGAAATATCCGCCACGCCTGGCGGAATACTTCTTCGGATCAAAGTATTTCCCAGCCAAAAGAGATGATACTGATGACGCAGAGAAACAGGAGGAATTACAGTCGATTCGGAACCAATGGGGCTTTGGAGGAAAACTGGATAATGCCGACTATTTCGCATTGCGCAGAGAGATGGAACGGCTTGAATTGTCACAATGGAAAGCCTTCGCAAAGGCAGTCAGGAACAGGAATGAGCATGAAGTGGCGCGGCAACTGACGCTTATTTCGGATCACCTGAAGCGTCAACCTGCGGCCGCATCGCATGCGGACATGCTGCCCTTATCCATAGACGATGTGGATCGTGCGAATCGCTGGTTGGCCGGCGAACCGAAACCCAACCCGAGCGATTTGGCGACGGAACTGGATATCTGCCGCGAAACACTGACCAAGATCCGGGAATTTCCTGCAAACAGTGAGCCTGCAAAGCGATGAAGAAACCCTGGCTGGAAGGTATAGAGGTTGTCGATGTAAATACCCCGGTCTCTGCGTGGGGCGGCTGGTTTGAAACATTCGTTGTAACTGCTGTTGTAATTGCGGCATCATTCATTACCCAGCAGACGGACCCTTTCCGATTGAGTGGCGGATTCCCGTGGGCAGTGCTGGCGCCCCTGCTCGCGGGGTTACGGTACGGGTTTGTCTTTGGTTTTGTCAGCGCTCTGCTGACACTCGCAGTGCTGGGTGTTGCCATTGACCAGCAATGGCAGGTCGCGAAGAGCTTTCCGTTGCCTTGGGCGATAGGCGTTGTGGTAGTAGCGATGGTGGCGGGGGAATTTCGTGACATGTGGGGGCGCCGCCTGCACCGACTGGAGGGCGCGTATCAATACCGCGCCGAGCGTCTTGAGGAATTCACGCGCAGTTACCAGTTATTGCGCCTGTCCCATGACCGTCTCGAACAGACCGTTGCCAACAGCGGCTTTTCCCTGCGTGAAGGCATCATGCACCTTCAATCCACCCTGAATGGCATCGATGGATTGACGGAAAGTTCATTGCAAAGGCTTATTGAATTTGTGGCGGAATATGGTGCATTAACGCAGGCCTGCATTATTGGTATTACTGCCGACCGCCTTGATACCTCCCAGGTTCTGGCCTGTGTGGGAGAGCGATTTCCAGTCGATGAGGCTGATCCAGTGCTGAGAATGTCACTCGATAGCGGCGAACTGGCCACGGTGAATCTTCTGCAGGATTCAGTGATGGATCAGGCCGGGCTTCTGGCTGCGGTACCTTTGGCCGACTCCATCGGCGAAATAAATGCCGTGCTGGCAGTGCGTTCCATGCCTTTTTTTTCGTTTCATGAAAGCAATCTCAAGCTTATCGCGGTGCTGGTGGCGCATGGTGTGGACCATCTCCGCTTCGGAACGGCGAGACCATCGGTTTCCCGGTTTATTGCTTCGTTTGAACGTGCATTTCAGGATTTTTCGCGCTTCAGGCTCGATACGGCACTCCTGAGATTATCCGGAAATCCGGATGAGATGCGGGGCATTCACGAAAAGCTGCGGTTTTCGATTCGTGCTATCGATTTTATCTGCCTTGCGCGCGAAAAGGATCAACATGTCGTCTGGGTGATGCTGCCAATGACGGATATTACCGGCGCACGAGCATGGGCGCAGCGAGTAGCCGATATTCCCGCAACATCCGCACAGGAATGGATGCCTGTCAACGAAATCGATCCGCAAAGGATCCGCTCCCTGGAGCAGGGGTGATGCGTCGCATGTATGGCCTGCTTGCGTTGTCAGGAGTGACTGCTGAAGTAGTGGCCGTTCTCCTGGTGGGGTTGAGCGCGGATGATGCGCTTGCAGCTTGGCAGGAAGGCGCGCTGCTGTTCACGGCAATTGTATTTCACTCTGCTTCCTCGTATTACCTTGCGCGCATGTTCTGGCAGTCATTGCCGCGTCGCTACAAGCTTCCTCCTCGCAGAAGCCTGGGGTTGCTGTTTGTCTTTCTATGGATTCTGCCGGTTTTCGGAGCGCTGGGGGTGCTGTGGAGCATAACACGTGCATTGAAACGGCCTCGGACCCGTTCCGCGAAGAATGTAAAGATTATAATCCTGCCTGAGTTGCCTTTTTCACCCCCTGTCATTTTCCCTGTTCCCCCTTACAGCCAGGGGGCTCTGCGTCAGATTGTCCATTTTGCCGAGCGCTCGCTCAAGCGGTTGAAAGCGGTGATGGCAACACGGCACATGGCGCCGAGAGAAGCCATGGAGATCTGGTCGAAGGCTACTCGCGACCCGATCGATGACGTAAGGCTGCTTGCCTATGCGATGAAGGATGCCCATGAAAAAAGGCTCACCGACCGTGTCCTGGCTTTAACCGAAGCGCTGCCACAACTTCCTCCACGAGCACAAAATGCCTGCCGCAAAACGATCGCCGCGCTGTGCTGGGAACTGGTATATCACAAACTGGTACAGGGTGCGGTCAGGCAGCACTGGCTGAAAAACGCCTGCACACAAATGGAGGTCGTATTGACCTCGTCATCCATTACGCCGCGCGACGCTCCCTCTGCATCTGCCCCTGTGCCTGCTGCATCCGAGGCATCTCTGACGTCGCCCAAACATGGGATGAGTGAAGCATCCTCTCTAGGGGGGGGCATGGACCCCGACAGTTGGCTGTTGTACGGTCGGATTTTATTGGAATCAGGTGAAGCTGCCCTCGCGAGAAAGGCTTTTGTCAACGCGGAAACCCGGGGGGCGCACCAGCAACAACTGCTGCCATGGTTTGCCGAAATCGCTTTCCGGGAGCGGAAATTCTCCGAGGCGAAGCGCTGTTTATCCGCGCTTGCACGTGTTGGGGAGAAGGGGCGGGAACTGGCCCTGGTAAGAGCGTGGTGGAATAAATGAGCATGATCCAGGCAGGGGCGGAGAAATCCTCGATGATACGGGCAGCAGGATCGGTTGTGGAATCGGTGGCGGATATCGCCCTGCTGCTGGAAGGAACCTATCCCTATGTCCGTGGCGGGGTATCTTCATGGGTCCACCAGATCATAAACGGTTTGCCGGAATTTACCTTCGCCGTGATCTTCATAGGTGGCCAGAAGGAAATGTATGGACCGGCGCAGTATCAGTTTCCCCCGAATGTGACGCATGTCGAAACGCACTATCTGCTGCACCGAAGCAGCCTTGCGAAGCCGCATGCCCGCAAGGGTAGCCGCCAGCCTTTTAAGGAAATGGAAGAGTTGCACGCCATTATGCGCCAGCCTGGGAAATTGGCTGAGGGGAAAATGACCGATGCATTTGCGCGACTGGGCGCCAAAGGCGGCATCAGCCAGGAGGATTTTCTATATAGCGAAGCTTCGTGGGATTACATTACCCGGCAGTATAAAGAGCGTTGTACTGAACCCTCGTTTGTGGACTATTTCTGGGCGATACGTGCAATGCATGCGCCGCTGTTCGTATTGGCCGATATTGCGGCCGGGCTCCCGCCGGTGCAGGCAGTGCATGCCATTTCGACCGGTTATGCAGGACTGTTGGGTGCGATGATACGGCTGCGGCGAAACATCCCCTTTGTGCTCACCGAGCACGGAATCTATACCAAGGAGCGGAAAATCGATCTGGCGCAGGCTACCTGGATCCATGATCACAATGATGATGTATGCAATACGCTGCACGATGAAATGGGGTATATCCGCGGCCTCTGGATCAGGTTCTACGAGCAGCTTGGGCGCATGGCGTACGCCCAGGCCTCGCCCATCATCAGCCTGTATGAGGGGAATCGGTTGAGACAGGTTGCCGATGGGGCGGCCCCGGAAAAAACACGGATCATTACCAACGGAATCAACGTGGAACGTTATCGCGGCGCACTCGAAAAAAGGCCGGGAAAGATTCCACCGGTGCTGGGGCTGGTCGGACGCGTGGTGCCGATCAAGGATATCAAGACGTTCATCCGGACATTGCGGATGCTGGTCAAGGAGCGTCCTGACGCGCAAGGATGGATTGTCGGTCCGGAGGACGAGGATCCGTCATATGTGAATGAATGCAAGGAACTGGCCGAAAGCCTCGGCTTGAAGGATCATCTCAGATTCATGGGCTTTCAGAATATGCTGGAAATTCTGCCCCAGCTTGGCTTGATGGTGCTGACCTCGATCAGTGAAGCCCTGCCGCTGGTAATACTCGAGGCTTTCGCCAGCGGTGTTCCCTGCCTTGCCACGGACGTGGGTTCCTGCCGGGAGCTCATCGAAGGAGCGGCCGAGCAGGATCGGGCACTGGGGGCAGCGGGTAGTGTAGTGCACATTGCCGATCCCGAAGGCACGGCAAAAGCAGCGCTCGAACTGCTGAACAACCCGGAGAAGTGGCGCGCTGCGCAGCAGGCGGGGCTTGCGCGCGTGAAACGCTACTATGACGATCAGCTCATGTTTTCATCTTATCGGGAAGTCTACTCGGGCGCCCTAGGCGTACCGCGGCATCCGGTAGTAGCGAACTGATGTAACTATATGGCCGGCATCGGTTTCGAAATCCGCAAAATACTCGAGCGCGACAATTACTGGTCGGTGTTGCGAGCCTATGGTTATGCCGGCCTGGTCAGCGGTGGTCCCTGGGTGCTCTCAATTCTGAGCATCATGATGATAGGCGTTCTTGCCGTCATGCTGGGTGTGGAACAGCGCGAGGTCAACGCCTTTCAGATCTGCGTTACCTACATGATGGCGGGTTCGCTGATCTGGACCGGGGGTATGCAGCTCATGTTCACGCGGTTTGTTGCGGACCGGACTTATGCCGATGACAAGGCAGAGGTGCTGCCCAATCTGTTCGGCGTCCTGATGTTGACCATGATGGGTGGCTTTACGTGGGCAGCGCCCTTTATCTTCTCGCTTTTCACGGGACCATTTTTCCAGCAACTGTTGCTACTGTGCAATTTTGTTGTGCTGAGCGGGATGTGGATTGTCCTCATTTTCCTGTCGGGGATGAAGGCGTATGGGCGCATCATCTGGACTTTGGCCAAGGGTTACTCCCTGGGAATTGCAGTCGGACTCCTCGCATCTCCATGGGAACTCAACGGCCTGTTACTTGGCGTGCTGACCGGTCACGGCTATCTGCTGTTTTCATTCCTGCATCATATCGTGCGGGAATATCCCGGAAATTCTCTGCTCAAGTTTGACTTTCTCGATCGAAGCCGGAGCTTTTACAGCCTGTTTGCGGTCGGCACGCTCTATTACCTGGCGGTGTGGATCGACAAATTCATCTTCTGGTTCGTGCCCTACACTTCCGAGGCAGTCATCGGTCCCTTGCGCGCATCCATCATCTACGATCTTCCCATTTTTCTGGCATATCTATTCATCCTGCCGGGGATGGCCGTATTTCTGGTAAGCATAGAAGCGGATTTTGCCGAACAGCACGAACGTTTTTACCGTGCCGTGCGTGAAGGCGACACGCTCATGCATATTGAATACAGGCGTGACCGGATGGTGTACGCTGCCCGGCAGGGTATCTACGAAATTTTCAAAGTGCAGGGTCTGACGGTGGTGTTGTGCCTTCTGTGGGGCAGGGGCCTGCTGCAAACCATTGGCATATCCCCGCTCTATATTCATTTGTTTTATATCGATGTGGTTGCAGTCAGCGTGCAGGTGCTGCTGATGGCGATACTCAACATACTTTTTTATCTCGACGCCCGGAGGGAAGTATTGATCGTTACGGCATGTTTTTTTATAACTAACCTGCTGTTCACCGTTGCCACGCTGCAACTGGGAGCCGAATCCTTCGGATACGGCTTTGCGGTATCCGTTACGCTGTCCGCATTTCTCGGTCTCTTCATCCTCTCGCACAAATTCAACCGACTGGAGTATGAAACATTCATGCTGCAGGGTTAGCCCGCGTCTCTCAAAAATACCAGGTGCATAGCAGCCCAAATCATGACGAGTCATTTTACGAGAATGGCTTGAATCATGAAATGGAGAGTCGCGCCCGTATGGACGCCGACGGCCAGCACCGGATTCTGAGTCATCGATAAACCCTCCTCGCGCCACGCCGTGCAATGAGCGCCTCCGCTTCGGCCAGCACTTCCCCTCCCGCACTTTCCTCTCTAGCACTTCCCTCTGTGATCCGGAACTCTACAGTCGCCCACACTTTTCGACTTGAATGATTCAGGTTGGGGTGTTCACAAATTCACCACCTATCCATCATAGTTCTCTTACAACTTTCACAAATTCACCACCTATCCACCATAGTTCTCTTACAACGAGTGTGGTAATTTTGATTCCACACTGGCTGTTGGCATCCCTTAAACGTATGCCGATCAGTCGAAGAAAGGCCACTGTCACTGTGAAAGTGTCGCGTTTGACCGCTGAATCGATCATTCGCACTTCATAATCGCCCGTCTATCAGCCGTTACAGCGTGGTAGCACGCAGTGGGACGCTCTCGGTGTGCGAGTTACCTGTTTATCTTGGAAGGGGGAAAACTTGAAAGCTCATCGCCATGCAACTCACCATCCATACGATTGACGTCGGGCAGGGAGAAAGTGCGCTCGTGGTTGCGGCAGACGTGGCAGCCGGGCGACACCGGACGATATTGATCGAGGGCGGACTACTCGGGTATGCCGAGACAGTCCACAACTTTATCGATCCCATCCTCAGGGGTTACGGTTACTCCCTCGATCACATTCTTGTCAGCCACTACGACAAGGACCACTCAGCGGAAGTCATAGGGCTCCTGAATGCGGACAACATGCGAGTCGTAAGCGAAACCATTTCGAACGCGGTGGCAAATGCGGCGCAATGGGCTGCAGCAGGCACTCGCCCCCAGCAAATCGCCTGCGGGGCCGTGGCCGCCTCGGCAACGATCCTCGGAGCTTGCGAACGGAACCTAAACCAAATCCTGGCAATGTGCCAGGCTGTTTTTCCCCGGGCTGCCGGGAAGACAGACGACGAAGCGGCGGAGCTTGGATTTAACTATGCGATGGAGCATACCGACAAGGTTCAGAGCTTTCCCGCTCTTGAAGTCGGCAAAACTGGAAGACGCAGAAATATTGCAAAAATATCCGCGGTCGCCGCGGCGATTGCCATCGCGTCGGGAAACAATCCGGCTGCCGCAGCCTTCGGCGCCATCTTCCTCCTGATTGCCAAAACACTTCCCAATCAGCTGCGGCTCGATACCGGCGGCCGATACTGCAACGTCCATCTTATCGATATCGAACAGTCAATCTGGCCATTAAGATCTGCCGAGACATACGCCGGCATGGCGTTCGGGCAACACATAACGAAGGACGAGATTTTCAGGAGCAGCGGGAGCGGCGGTACGGCTCTCCCTTCCCCCCATTCTCCCGGAATATTCTGCCGGGTGATCAGCTTCTGGGTTTGGCAAGGGATGGGCAGTAATCCTGTTCAGACCGTCTGGAGACGCAAGGCGGGAGACTGCACGTCCAACCTTGTAAGGATTTGCAAAAGAATTGCCTCATCCTTACGTGCAATATTCTAGGTAGATGAATTTTTTACCGAAGGCATAAGAGAGAACATAGTATGAACCAGATCGTAATTATGGCGCTGCGGAAACCTTACACCTTCGTGGTTCTTTCCATTCTGATCGTCCTGTTTGGAATCAGGGCGATGCGGCATACGCCGACGGACGTCTTTCCCACTATCAAGACGGCATGAAAATGGTCACTAAATTATCCATCGTTCTAGGCTTAATCGCCACTCTGGTATTGAGTGGGTGCCAAAAACACGAGACACATGAAGAAATGCCGCACTATGCGGCAACCACACCATTCCGTGAAGACACTTCCATCCTGGAACCCTATGTCTGTCAGATTCGTGCCATCAGACATATTGAAGTCCGCTCTTTGGAAAAGGGCTATTTAACGCATATTTTTATAGACGAAGGGCAATGGGTAAAAAAGGGACAGCCCATGTTCAAAATCATGCCCAACGTCTATCAGGCAGAACTTCTAACTGCGGAAGCCGAAGCGCAAAATGTGAACATCGAATACCTCAATACCAAGGCATTGGCTGATAAGAATATCGTATCGGCCAATGAATTGGCTTTGGCAAAAGCAAAATTAGATAAGGCCAACGCGCAGGTGAACTTGGCGAAAACCCACTTGGGGTTCACCGATATCAGAGCACCCTTTGATGGGATTACGGATCATTTGGCTGTTAGGATCGGCAGCCTTCTGGATGAAGATGATTTGTTGACGGAGCTGTCTGATATCGCCCACTTGTGGGTCTATTTCAACGTCCCGGAAGCTAAATATCTGGATTTTATAAGGCGCGAAAAAGGCAAAACCAATGAAAAAGTGCAGTTAAGGATGGCAAATGGCGAGATTTACGATCAGACGGGGGTCATCGAGACAATTGTAGGTGATTTTTATAATACCTCCGGCAATATTCAGTTTCGTGCCTTGTTCGAGAACCCGGACAGAGTTCTCAGGCATGGTCAGACAGGAACAATCCTAATGACCGTACCTTATCCAAACGCCATGCTCATCCCTCAAAAAGCGACGTTCGAAATCATGGATAAAATCTATCTCTACGTCGTCAACAAAGAAGAAAAAGTGGAGCAAAGGCTTATCCAGATAGAGGCCGAATTGCCCCACATGTTTATTGTTAAAACCGGCCTGAATGACGGCGAGAGGATTTTGATCGAGGGTATGCGCAAAGTTAGTCCTGGAGACAAGGTGATGATCGATTTAAAGCCACCCCAAGAGGTTCGCTCCGAGTTGATGAAATTGTATACCGAGTAACCTTTTAGTCAGGATTAAGCCATGTTTGGTATTTTTCTCAAAAGACCTGTGCTGGCGATCGTGTTATCGCTGTTGTTCATATTCATGGGCTTGTTGGCAATGAAATCATTGCCCGTTTCCCAGTTTCCGGATATTGCACCGCCCCGGGTCACGGTTCAAGTATCGTTTCCCGGTGCCAGCGCCGAGGTACTGGTGAAATCGTCCCTGATCCTCTTAGAACGCGCTATCAATGGCGTGCCTGGTATGAGATACATCACTTCGGATGCAACCAGCGCCGGCGAAGCGACCATTCAAGTATATTTCAATTTAGGCGTCGATCCTAATATCGCCATGGTTAACGTGAAGACGCGCGTGGATCAGATGATGAGCAGGCTACCCATACTGGTGCAGTTGGAAGGCGTGATTGTGAACTTCGTCCAGCCCAGCATGCTCATGTATGTCAACCTCTACAGCAAAGACAAAGACGCCGATCAGAAGCTTTTGTTTAATTATGCCTATGTCAATGTTATTCCGGAGATTCAACGCATTACTGGAATTGCCCAAGCAACCATATTGGGTTCCCGCCAATATGCGATGCGGATTTGGATGAATCCGGAACGGATGAGAGCCTATAGCGTCTCGTCAGAAGAGGTGATGAAGGCACTGGCGACTCAAAGCATTATCGGACGACCTGGTCGGCTGGGCCAAAGCACAGGCATGCTCGCCCAGTCTAAAGAGTATGTGCTGGTTTATAAAGGACGCTTTAACAAGCCGGAAGAATATGGGGACATTATTCTCCGGGCTGCTCCAACAGGCGAGATTCTGCGCATTAAAGACGTTGCCAAGGTCACTCTGGACAGCGAGTTTTATAATATTTTCTCCGATAAGGACGGATTCCCTTCCGCGTCCATCGTGCTGAAGCAAAACTACGGCAGTAATGCCCAAGTAGTCATAGAGAACGTGAAGAAAAAACTGGAAGAATTGAAAAAATCCTTCCCGGAGGGCATGGACTACGAAATCAATTACGATGTGTCGCGTTTCGTTGAGGCGTCCATCGACCAAGTGCTGCACACATTGGTGGAAGCCTTCATCCTGGTCTCCTTGGTGGTTTTCATTTTCCTTGGCGACTGGCGTTCTACCCTGATTCCCGTCCTCGCGGTACCGGTTTCGCTGGTCGGAGCATTTGCCGTCATGGCTGCGTTCGGGCTTTCCATCAACCTCATCACCTTGTTTGCCTTAGTGTTGGCTATTGGTATTGTGGTCGATGATGCCATTGTGGTAGTGGAGGCAGTGCATGCAAAAATGGCAGCCGAGCATTGCAGCCCTTATGAAGCCTCCCGAAAAGTGTTGCAGGAAATCGGTGGCGCCATTATAGCGATTACGCTGGTCATGGTATCAGTGTTCGTCCCTCTTGCGTTTATGCCAGGACCGGTCGGGGTATTTTATCGACAGTTCGCTATCACTATGGCGTCGTCGATCACTATTTCAGCAATTGTGGCTTTATCGCTCACCCCGGTACTGTGTGCCATGATTCTTAAAAACACTCACGGCCAGCCGAAACGGAGAAACCCGATAAACATTTTCATCGATGGCTTTAACTCTGTTTTCGAAAAGGTCACCGGCCGCTACATCAAATTGCTGAATGTCACGGTCACCCGGCGCCTTGTCACGCTTTTGGTATTGGTCGGGTTTGGCTTCGGCATTTTCGCGGTCGATAAAGTCTTGCCTTCCGGCTTTATTCCCGGCGAAGATCAAGGCATGATTTATGCGATTATCCAAACACCGCCCGGGTCAACCATCGAAGTGACCAACAAAGTGGCACGTGAACTGGAAATAATGGCCGCAGAAATCGAAGGCGTACAATCAATTTCTTCCTTAGCCGGCTACGAAGTACTCACCGAAGGCCGTGGATCAAATGCAGGGACTGTTGTTGTCAACCTGAAAGATTGGTCGCAACGTAAACATTCGGTAACTCAAGTCATCCACGAGTTGGAGGAAAAAGCCCATAACCTAGGTGCGACCATCGAGTTTTTTCAACCGCCGGCAGTGCCGGGATACGGTGCGGCATCGGGTCTGTCGTTTCGCTTGGTGGACAAGACGTTAGACACGGATTACTTCGAATTCGATGAACTTAATAAAAAATTCATGAATGCGATGCGTGAACGTAAGGAATTGACCGGCTTGTTCACTTTTTATGCGGCCAATTATCCGCAATACGAACTGGTCATCGACAATAGGCTGGCCATGCAAAAAGGGGTTACCATCGAAGACGCGATGAATCACCTGGACATCATGATCGGCAGTACTTATGAACAGGGCTTTATTCGCTTCAATAACTTTTTTAAGGTCTACACCCAGGCCGCGCCGGAATTCAGGCGAGCCCCTGAAGATGTGTTGAAATATTTTGTGAAAAATGATAAAGGCGAAATGGTGCCTTACTCTGCCTTCATGAGTATGGTGAAAAAGCAGGGGCCCAACGAGTTGACGCGTTATAACCTCTATAACACTGCGGCGATCCGGGCCGAGCCCGCACCCGGTTATACCACGGGCGCAGCTATCAAGGCAATCGAAGAGGTCGCGGAAGCCACTTTGCCGCGAGGTTTTGAAGTTGCCTGGGAAGGCTTGACATTCGACGAAGCCCTCCGGGGCAATGAAGCAGTGCTGATCTTCGCCGTCGTTATCCTGTTTGTCTATCTGGTGCTGGCCGCACAATACGAAAGCTTTGCTTTACCCTTGGTCGTGTTATGTTCGCTACCCCCCGGTATTTTCGGTGCCTTTTTATTGTTAAAAGGATTAGGGCTTGCCAATGATGTCTATTCCCAACTGGGAATGGTGATGTTAATTGGCTTGCTTGGCAAAAACGCGGTACTGATTGTCGAGTTTGCAAGCCAGAGGCAAGTCGAAGGAGGCATGACGGTCAAAGAAGCGGCGATTGCGGGCGCAAAAGAGCGTTTTCGGCCGATTTTGATGACTTCATTTGCCTTTATAGCCGGGTTGATACCCCTAGCGATGGCTACGGGAGCTGGAGCGGTCGGCAACAGGACGATTGGTACCTCAGCACTGGGTGGGATGCTTACCGGTACCGTGTTTGGCGTCCTCGTTATTCCAGGACTTTATTATATTTTTGCGAAAATGGCAGAGGGTAAAAAATTAATTCAAGGTGAAGATCTTGATCCTCTAGCCGAAACTTATCATTACGGCCCGGATGACAATGAAAAATAAAACATTTCGGCTTATGGCTTTAGTCGTGCTGGGGCTGCTGTTGCAGGGTTGTATTCCTAAAGTAGCAATCAAAAAAGCAGATGTGCCTCTTCCTGCTACTTTTGAACCGGACGTTTTTGAAACGACCAGTACGGCGACTGTCATGCGAAAGGATTTTTTCGATGACCCTGCCTTATCAGATTTGCTAGAGATAGCTGTTGCTAATAATAAAGAAATTAATATTATGCTGCAGCGCATCACCATTGCACAAAATGAAATCCAAGCGCGTAGAGGCCAATATTTGATGCCATTGGTAGGTATTCGTGCTGGCGCAGGCGGAGACAAAGTCGGCGAGTTTACGCGCTTCGGCGCTATCGAAGAGGAACTGCCATTAGCCGGCAAACACTTTCCTACGTTTCTTGGCGATTTTCGATTTGAGCTATTTTCAACTTGGGAGGTAGATATATGGAAAAGATTGAGGAATGCGAGAGAAGCGGCTGTGCTGGAGTACATGGCATCTAAAGAAGGTCAAAATTTTTTAGTGACCAACCTGGTCGCTGACGTTGCTCATTCGTACTATGAATTGCTTGCCCTGGACAACCGCCTTGAGAATTTAGAGCAAAATATCAGGATTCAGGAAAATGCGTTGGAGATGGTTAGACAACTTCTGCTGTATGCAAGAACAACTGCACTTGCGGTCAAACGTTATGAAGCAGAAGTGGCAAAAAACAAAAGCAACATATACAAACTTAAACAGGATATTACGGTTGTTGAAAACCGGATCAACTTCCTGTTAGGGAGAACGCCGCAGCCTATCCAGCGTGCTTCCAGTAGTTTTATGGAGCAAAACCCCAAAGTACTCATGACAGGTATTCCGTCGCAATTGCTACAAAACAGGCCTGATATTAGGCAAGCGGAGCTTGAGCTATCGGCAGCGGAATTAAACATAAAGGTGGCCAGGGCAAATTTCTTTCCCACCTTTAACATAAACGCCGGGGTAGGGTTTGAAGCTTTCGCGGTTAAGTACCTGTTCAATACCCCACAATCATTGGCGGCCGCTGTTGCCGGAGAGCTGGTAGCTCCAGTGATCAATAGGTACGCTATCAGAGCCGAATATAAAAACGCCAGTGCCAGGCAAATTCAGGCAGCTTATGAGTATGAGCAAAGTATTA
Source organism: Nitrosospira sp. CT (assembly GCF_059489795.1). Lineage (NCBI taxonomy): Bacteria > Pseudomonadati > Pseudomonadota > Betaproteobacteria > Nitrosomonadales > Nitrosomonadaceae > Nitrosospira > Nitrosospira sp. CT. Next base: position 38,573 of record NZ_JCAHZJ010000076.1, on the reverse strand, counting down.
TCAATGCTTATGTGGAAGTAGCGAATCAAATTTCAAACATCGATAAGCTCAAAAAAAACTATCAGTTCAAGACAAGCCAGGTGGAAGCGCTCGTCCAATCAATTGATGTTGCTAGCCAGCTATTCAAATCTGCCCGTACGGACTACCTGGATGTGCTATTGACACAAAGGGATACCCTGGAGGCCAAACAAGATCTAATTGAAACGCAACAAAAGCAATTTGACGCAATGGTGGATCTTTATAGATCACTTGGTGGCGGTTGGCAGTAGAAGGATAGCGGTTCAAAAAAAGGCTCTGTTGCAAAAAATAAGAAGCGAGGTGCACCATTGTGTTTTTCGGGGCAGATCCTCAAACGTCAGATTTTAAGTGGCGTCATTTCCGGGGGGAGTTGATTCCGGGTTGTGTCAGGTGGTATTGCAAAATGCGGGTTCAGCTATCATGATCTGGCGGAAATGATGCTGGAACGCGGTCTTGAGGTGGATCATACGACGCTCTACCGTTGGGTTCAGCATTACGCGCCGGAAATGGAAAAGCGCCTGAGGGGGCATTGGAAATCTTCCATGGGCTACAGCTGGCGAGTGGATGAAACCTACGTAAAAGTAAAAGGGAGTGGACATATCTCTACCGGGCACTTGATAGAAAAGGCCATATGATTGATTTCTATCTCTCCGCTACTCGCAATACCCAGGCCGCCAAACGTTTTCTGGGCAAAGCCCTGAAATCCATGAAACCCTGGGCGCGCCCCGGTGCTATCAATACCGACAAGGCGCCCGCTTACAGGTCCGCCATTGCCGAATTAAAAGCGGAAGGAAAGTGTCTGCCGGATATCGTGCACCGGCAGGTCAAATACTTGAACAATATTGTCGAAGCTGATCATGGCAAGCTCAAACGCTTGATAAACCCGGTGCGGGGCCTTAAATCGATGAAAACAGCCTACGCCCCCATCAAAGGTTTTGAGCTCATGCGAATGTTCAAGATAAAAGGAGGTTTTATGGAAATAACAATTCTAAGGCTTATGACTTCCATGAAGGTAATCCTAATTGTTGCCGCCGTTTGGCTCGCGGCACCCCTTGCGAAAGCTGACACATGGCGTGGCACCGCACCTTTCTGCGATGGACAATGCCTGCCAAATGAGCGAGAGGTTCAAAGAAGCGAGTGCGGTGACGGTGGGTGCTGTTCGACAGGTAGTAAAGCCTTATGCGCGAATTTAGAACCTACCTGTACCCCTGCGCAGACAAATGTCTCATGCTATGGAGTTGTGCAAGTTTGCGACAATGGCTATTACTCAGTCCCTGACAGCGTTTGGCACAGTTGTTCCACCTATGCTTGTGGAGTTTGCTTTGGATTTGATTGGCCGATTGCAACAAAGCCATTATCCCAATAATAGAGCCGAATATAGTAATAGATCAGCCAACCGCCTATTTCTTTTTTCCTGCGGCTCGCGCAAACATACCATATGAGCAGCGTGAGCAGAACTCCGACCTAGCCCGATTGAAACGATGCATCCTGCGTATCGGTTGATGCGAAGACGGGCAGCGATAATGCAGACAAACCAAGAGCTGTTATACCCGTCATGTTGTAATTTCTGCTTTTAACGATGTATGGTTTATAGTGGCAGAGCGATCTGGCAATGCGGGCTTTTTCCGTACCGGATTGGTTCTCAACCCAATATTTATTGAAGTACGCCAAAATTAACACATCCTTTATTATTGATAAAATACATTATCGATAATCTGCCCACGGTCAGCTCAGAGAATTCTCGTCCAACCCACGATTTTTCTACCGCCTTGCAAAAGGTTGATGATTCCAGAAGAACCATCAGGAATACACCTCTTCCCTTCTTGTCATACACAGATTCTGCACCCGTCCCTGCGGGAATCCAGGATGCAAACGCAGACTCAATCCCGGGAGTTGAAGGAGCTGTACAATACCTGGTGTGACTGCCACTCGAAAGGGTATAAAAAGGATATAAAGCATATTTATCGGGTCGGCGAGCAACCGGTACAAACATACCGGCGGAAGCCGGTTCAGGGGCGTTCAAAGCGCGCCATTACTGGTTTGGCTGGATTCCGGTCTTGCCAGTTTTGTGGAAGTTTGCTCTACAGGTACAGGAATGAAAACTCTTACCAATGTTGTAACCATGAAGGAATTATCACCCAATGGTGGACAACTGAATTATCTGATCAGTGGCGGACGTGTATATGCGTCGGCAAAATCATGGGGCAGGGCATTACAGGTGCCGGACGCCATGAAGGTGTGGTTTGAAACAGGTCTGATCAGAACAGCTTTGCTGAACAAGAACGTGATGGATGGCGAACTGGAAATGATCTACAAGGGTGTGCTGGTTTATCGCTGGCACATCGTTGCTGAACAGTTGCGCGTCTTCGACAGACAATGGTATCAAACCCAGTTTAAAGGCAGGCCCAAACAGGAGCAACGGGATATTGAAAGATTTCATGATAACTACGAACGCCTGGTTCATTGGGGATATGATCTTCAGGAGCGGGCGCTAAGTCATGGAATAAGCTCCAGTACCATGCCGGGTTCACCTGTCACACAAGAAACATTGCTTGAGATTATCAGACAGGTTATTGCGCCGCGGCTGGGAGATCACGATAAGAAATTGCATGAACAGGACGTTGTAATTGCGGAATTGAGAGAAGCCGTGGCTGCTCTGCGTGACCAGAATGCATTCATTTCCGTCAAACAGGCGATTGCCGAGCAGGGTCTGGATTCAAGCCTCATGCCGCTGTATCCTAACTCAAGGGAAAATCTTTCCAGCCTGATTGGTCGTTTTTTAAAAAGACGGGGAGTTGAGCAGGGGCCAAACATAGTGGCGAGACTGAATGGAAAATCCTTATCGACCGAGATGAATACTTACAGGCGCGGTGATATTTATGCGGCATTGAATGAGTTCAAGGACGTCAAGCAACTAGACCTCAACATAGGGTAGTAAACATCAAAGTGGCTGCCGGATATCGGGGAACAGTCGTATGATCAAGATCAGTAATTGCCCGATTTGATCGTGCTGCCCCGGAAAAACAGGAAGGATCTGCAGAATGGGTTTACTCGTTAAAGGCAAGTGGGTGGATGAGTGGTACGATACCAGATCGACCGGCGGCCGCTTCATCCGTACCAATGCGCAGTTCCGCAACTGGATAACGGCTGATGGCAGTCCGGGGCCCAGCGGTGAAGGCGGATTTCCCGCCGAGGCAGGGCGTTATCACCTCTATATCTCGCTCGCTTGCCCCTGGGCTTCCCGCACGCTGATTTTTCGCATGCTCAAAGGGCTTGAGAGCATGATCAGTGTTTCCATGGTGCATCCCTATATGGGCGAGCATGGCTGGACTTTTGATGAGGCGCCGGGAGTAATACCTGACCCCGTTGGTGGTGCACACTATCTTTATGAGGTCTACCTCCGGTCAGTGCCTGACTATAGTGGACGCGTGACAGTACCTGTGCTCTGGGATTTACAGCGGAATACCATTGTCAGCAATGAATCGGCCGATATCATCCGCATGATGAACTCGGCCTTCGATGGAATAGGCGCTTTGCCCGGGAATTATGCGCCTGAAGTGTTGCTTCCGCAGATTGATGAGATCAATGCGCGCACTTACGCTGACGTCAATAATGGCGTTTATAAGGCAGGTTTTGCCACCAGGCAATCGGTGTACGAGAAGGCGGTGATGGTGCTGTTCGGATGCATGGACGAGCTGGAACAACTGCTTTCACGTCAACGTTATCTCATCGGCAACTGTATCACTGAAGCCGACTGGCGGGTATTCACTACCCTGATCCGCTTTGATCCGGTCTATCACGGTCATTTCAAGTGCAACCTCAGGCGTCTCGTGGATTATCCCAATCTCTGGGCCTACACCCGGGAGTTGTATCAGTGGCCGGGCGTGGCAGAGACGGTGAACATGCAGCACATCAAGGAACACTATTACCGCAGTCATCCCACCATCAATCCGAATGGCATTGTTCCGGCCGGCCCGATTCTGAATCTCGATGAGCCACATGATCGCGCGAAGCTGGCATAGCGGCGCGGATGCTGGTCAGAATTCTTGTTATACAGGATTCCCCATAACGGATTGCAGGCAAGCTACCTGATAGAGAGGGCGTTGCCGAATGTTTGATTGCAGATCGTCGGCCTAAAATGCGTTAATAACCTATCATTACAGATCCAAGCACGCTTCCAGCCTATTTGATCAGAAATACAGTTTAGCCACGAGGAGGATCAGACATGGGCGATGCTGCCATTCAAGACCGGGCCGCCGGCGCCATCATGGGCGCATTCATTGGAGAGGCTCTGGGCCTTGGCCCCCACTGGTACTATGACCTGGAGGAGCTGCGCCGCGACTATGGCGACTGGATTACGACTTATACGGATCCCAAGCCCGGACGCTACCATGAAGGCCTCAAGGCAGGTCAATTGTCCCAGCCAGGCTTTATTCTCAAGCTCATGTTGCATTCGCTTGTCGAGCAGGGCGGCTATGACGAAGCGGATTTCTGCAGACGCATGGATGAAGAGCTGTTTCCCTTGCTGGACGGTACTCCGGTAAACGGACCCGGAGGGTACACGAGCCAATCCATCCGCGAGGCCTGGCGCAAGCGCGTCCAGCAGAAACTGCCGTGGGGACAGACCGGCGGTCATGCCGATACCACCGAAGCCATCGAACGCACGCTCGCCCTTGCGGTTCGCTATGCACTTCAACCTCAGGAACTGGCAACCACTATTTCCAATAATGCCCGCCTTACCCAGATCGACGATATCGTGCTTTCAATGACAGTCGCTTACGGAGCGGTGCTGAGCCTTCTGGTTCAGGGTCATAAGCTCGACAAGAATCTGTCCGGCAAATTGATGGATCTGGTGAAGACTGGCCAACTGCCTTTTCACGCGGTGACATACGCAGATCTGCAACCGCCGCGCCCTGGTGACCCGGATCCACCGCGAGCGGGACGGTTCGCATCCCCTGATGCCCTGCTCACGCCGTCCTCTGTATCCACCGCGGCTGCCGATCCCGGTATCCCGATAGAGCCCGCGTGGAAGGTATCTCTCATATACGGCATGCCGTGTGCTATTTATCACCAGCTTCCCGCAGCCTATTATCTGGCTGCCCGCTTCCCTCGGGACTTCGAGTCCGCTGTACTGCATGCGGTGAATGGGGGAGGGCAAAACCAGGCGCGCGCCATTTTGACCGGGGCTCTTGCCGGAGCCCAAACCGGATTGTCGGACATGCCCCGGCGCTTCCTCGACGGCCTGGAAGAAGGTGAAACGCTCGGACAGCTTGCACTGGACCTGGCCGCACAAGTAAGCACCCCGACCGGACCATAACAGATGCTCCCCCTCCAATACGTTGAGAAGCTGTTCTTCAGGCGCCGCCGTGGGAGTCAAACATTATGGAGAGGTACATGATGGAACGCCGCATTCTTATGTGCCGGGCATTCCGGCAAGGCATGCAGCTCAGTACCCCTGCAACTCCGGATGTGCGGTCAGCGGGATGAGCGCCTGGCGGCTTCAATCCGCCTCAGGAAAACCCGCATGATTTCCTCGTAGAGCGCATCGCCGAGCACTGCGTCTTCGTTGTCGGCATCCACATTCGGGTTATCGTTGATTTCCATTACATAGCAGCCATCATTCGTCTGCTTGATATCCACGCCGTAGAATCCGTCACCGATGAGGTTTGCTGATTTAAGTGCAATACTGACGACGTCCTGCGGCGCTTCATCCAATGGAACAGCCAGCGTGGCTCCCTCTCTCAGTTTGTGCCGCTGCTCGTCACGTTCGATAATCTGCCAATGTCCCGCGGGAAAGAAGTATTTAGCCACAAATAATACCTTCCGATCGAGTATGCCTATACGCCAGTCGAACTCAGTGGGTAGCCATTGCTGTGCGATGACAAGCACAGATTTTGCCAGCAGTTCCGTTACCTTAGGGAGCAGCTCGCTCTCAGCTTCCACTTTAACGACTCCTCGCGAAAATGAACTGTCGGGTTGTTTCAGTACGCATGGAAGACCCAGTTCAGGGATAACCTGGTCGATATTATCGCGGTGGATCAGCAGCGTTTTCGGTATCGGCACTTTATGCAGGGCGAGAAGCTCAGCCAGGTAAACCTTGTTGTTGCATTTGAGGATAGAGTCGGGGTCATCGACTAGCGCCAATCTTTCCGCGAATGCAAGCCGCGAGAAACGATAGGTGTAGTGATTGACGAACGTGGTTTCGCGAATGAACAGGGCGTCGAAATGTGCTAGCCGGCCGATATCCGCCCGCGTTATGAAATCTACGTGCATGTCCAGTTTTTCCGCTGCCTGCCTGAACTTTTGCAGAGCCTCTGCATTGGAGGGCGGCTCGGATTCATCCGGGTTGCAAAGAATGGCAAGATCATGGCGGGGAGGAGGTTTTCGTGATTGCTGCATGCGTCCATTGAAATAAGTGGTCGCGGCAAGTATCGCGAAGGCCTGGTGTTCGACAGGAATCTCGCTGGCGCCCAGGGGGCGCGCGCTGTGCAAGCTCCACTGGTTGCGGTGGCGTTCGAAGCGGACGACCAGGAGTGGCACCTGCAACAGGCTGAAGAACTGATGACCCAGGGAATCATAACCGGTAAGCGGATTGCGGCCAAAATAGAAGGCAAGCTGGAAGTCGTCCCCCGGCAAGGGAGCCAGCACACTCTGAACGAGATCCTCCAGATCCTCCGTGAGGTGGCGCACCAGATTCCGGGAATGTAAATCCTCAATAGCGCCTACTTTGGGTACCGGTTTATGTCCTCGTGCTTCGGCAAGCAATGAAACGTAATATCCTGATCCCTGGTAGCGATACGATTTGCAAAGGTTGAAAACCTTGACAGACTGTTCCGCAGCGCTCATGCCGCGATTGCTTTCCGCCTGGGTGGCAAAAAATGGATCGGTCAGGTAGGCCTGGGACCCAACCACGGTCACGCCTGGAATCTGAAGAGGCCAATCTTCGGGTTTGTCTACAATAATCAAGATATTCACAGGAAACCTTTTTGGCCGGATCGTTGCTGCTGGATTCTTGGAGGGTCTTGCTTCCGGTGTCATTGCCCAGGCTGGGGCGCGCTTTTACTAGTTTCGCCGGGCGGTGTCCCCGCGCTGCGCAGATTGACGAATTTGCTCAATGTATCGAACCAGAAGGGAGCGCCCAGCGTGACAGCAAGTATGGAAATGAACAGGCCGAATATCTTGTAAAATGCCCACCCCGTGTAGTTCCACGATAACTCGGGCGGTCGAAAATAACCGGGGTCACACGGGTTCAGGGACCATCCTACCGGCAGTTTGAGGTTCTCTGCCGCCTTGAGAACCGTTTGCGATTGCGCTGAAACATCAGCAGCAGGCTGAGCCTTCACTGTATCCTGCGCAGCCGCAACAATCGAAGCGCGCAAAACATTGTCCTTTGAAAGCCTTTCAATGAGCATCACCGTGTCCGCATTGGAGGCAACCACGACCAGAGTCGCGAGACAAAGCAGCACGCGCTGTGTCCAGCGCTTGTACCAGCCGCCAACGCGTTCCATGGCTGTGTTGAACCAGTCTTCGAGATTGTTGCGGAAGGCTTCCGCCTGGTGCTCGATGGCAGTCACTTCCCGGCGGGTCTTATCGACAAGAACGAGAAGGGTTTCCTTGGTATGGCCCTCGGGCAGTCTTTTCAGTCCTTCCTGTATGTTGCCCAGAGGATCCGGATATTCCGTAGCAAAATCCCGCGCAAAAGCCAGCGCTTCCTTCAATGTGGCGCCAGCTGCCAGGAGCAATTCAACCTCTTTTGGATTTTTTGCAGACGCGATGGCGGCATGACGCGCATCGAGCATCTTGAGCGCCGCGCTGATACTGTCGGCTTCGTGCCGGGCCTCTGCTTCTGCTTTGACAAGAGCTGTATCGTCTGGTGCGGCCTTTGCCGCTTGCACAGCCTGGTCATACGCTGCCTTTGCTTTTTCGGCAATTGCTTCGAGCGCTACCCTTGTCCTGTCGCGCGCATCTTTTGCCTGGGCAACGGCTGCAGCGCACTGCGGATCACGAGGAGCAGCGGCTGCTGCTTCCAGAGCTTCTTCATAAGCGTCATCTGCCGCCTCGGCATTCGCCAGAAGGTCGCCGTACTTTCCCGCAATGATTCCCCGTGCCGAGAGGATGTCGAGCAAGGCCAGAGAGAAGCTTTCGCCGGACATGTAGGAGGGGAGGCGGGTCCGTTTTGCGGGGTTGGAAGCGTACTGGGAGATCCCGCCTATCAGTCCGTGATTGTAGAGCTGCTGCGCCAGTCCGGTAAACTTCGGGTCATTCAGGAGGTTCTTTATGCCCTCCACCAGATTTTTCCCGCGTTTGTCAATCAAGGAAGCAATTCCTTCGTTCAGGGCTGTACATACGATGCTGAGCAGCAAATAGACGAAAATGACGGCGATTCCCACCTCCAGTATATTTGAGCCGAACAACATATCCCCCTCCGATTGTGCGGAATACACGCTATTCATCCTGAAGTCTAGCAGAACAATCGATATTCGCCGGTCGTGCTCTCTAATGCCAATTGCACCGACTCTGTTGACCGGAACGCCACTTCCAGGTAAAACTTAGAAGTTCGTTCAGGGTGCTTAGACAGACAGCCTGGCACAGCCTCATCAATGAAGTTTTTCTGGCAGAATCTGGTTACTCATCGATCCTCATGCGTCAATTTATTTCACTCCTGTTCATTGCTGCTGCCATATCAGGCGTATCGAGTGTCATTGCTGCTGCTTCAGGCGGAATTCCGTCGAGCAAGGCTGCGCCGGCTACGCCGGTGAACGTGCCGGATACCATGGCCGAGCGGGTCAAGCCCTGCACAGTCTGTCATGGCCAGGCAGACAGGGTGGGCAAGGACGCCTATTACCCCCGGATTGCGGGTAAGCCGGAGGGATATCTTTTCAATCAGTTGCGCGATTTTCGGGACGGGCGCCGTTATTACCGGCCGATGACGTTACTGCTGGCAAACGTGAGCGATGAATACCTGCGGGAAATGGCAGCGTATTTTTCGGGACTCAGGCAACCTTACCCTCCGCCGGAACAGGGGATATCTTCCCCCACTGAAATAAGACAGGCCCAGAAGCTGGTTCAGCAGGGCGATGCCGCGCGGGATATACCCGCGTGCATCGAATGCCACGGCAAGCAGCTCATGGGCACCGCGCCTTTTATTCCCGGACTCCTGGGGCTTCCCCGCATCTATATCGCCGCCCAATTCGGCGCCTGGAAGAACGGTGGAGTGATGCGGGGACAAGAGAGCAATTGCATGTCCGATATCGCCAGGCAACTCACGATCGAGGAGACAAATGTAGTTGCGGCGTGGCTTGCCGCTCAGCCTGTGCCGGAAAATGCAGGCCCGGCGGATGTGCTGCCCCCCAAGATGGCGCAGCGCTGCGGGAGTATTGTCCAACGGAGCGCAGACCGATGAAAATTGCTGTTATCGCTGCCGCAGTGGCAGTTCTTGCAGGTATCAGCCTGCCTCCTGGAGTAACCGGCGCAACTTCACCGAAAAAGGAAGCAAAGGCAGAAAAGAGTCCCACATCCTTATCATCGGTTCTTTTGAAACAGCGGCAAGCGCGCGGAGCATATCTTGCGCGAGCCGGGAATTGCATAGGATGCCATACAGCCCAAGGTGGACTCGCCTATGCCGGCGGGAGGAAGCTTGCCACCCCATTCGGCACGTTTGTCACGTCCAATATCACGCCGGATAAAGCAACCGGAATTGGTGACTGGAATGAAGATGATTTCTGGAAAGCACTGCATGAGGGTAAGTCGCGCGATGGGAGGCTTCTGTACCCCGCGTTTCCGTATACGGAATATACGAAAATCACCCGCGAGGATTCCGATGCAATTTTTGCCCATCTTCGAGCTCTCGAGCCCGTCGTTCAACAGAATCCGCCAAGCCAGGTTGCTTCCCGATACGATTTCCAGCCATTGCTAACCCTTTGGCGTGCGGCTTATTTCAAGCCCGGCGTGTATCAGGCTGATCCCACCAAAAGCACCGAGTGGAACCGGGGTGCTTACCTAGTACAGGGGCTTGGTCATTGCAGCGCCTGTCACGCCGAGCGAAATCCCCTGGGCGGCATGATCGGCCGCAAGGGAGATGATAAGCTGGGAGGCGGGCAGATCATGGGCTCGAACTGGTACGCTCCATCGCTGACATCGAGTCTGGAGGCAAGTACGGCTGGCTGGCCGACCGAAGAAATTGTCCAGTTGTTGACCACCGGCATTTCACCGCGAGCGACGACATCAGGACCGATGGCGGAGGTTGTCAGTCAAAGCCTCCAGCATCTGACAAAAGAGGATGCCCGAGCAATGGCGGTCTATCTGAAATCATTGCCTGAAACACAGTCGCACCAGCAGGTAAATCCTCCTGCGCAGACAGAACAGGTGCAGGCCTGGTTGCGGTATGGGGCACGGATATACAAGGAGCACTGCCAGGATTGCCATGGCGACTCCGGACAAGGCGCCCCGGGAATTTACCCTCCGTTGGCCGGTAACCGAAGCGTTACCCTGACACCCCCTACGAACCTCATTCGCAGCGTGCTCAATGGAGGTTACCCCCCATCGACCGCAGGCAACCCCCGGCCTTACGGCATGCCTCCATTCGCCCAGGTTTTACACGATGGTGAGGTTGCGCTGGTTCTGTCATATATCCGCAACGCGTGGGGCAATCGCGCCAGCCTGGTGACAACCGCTCAAGTCGACAAGAGCCGCGAAGGAATAACGGAACGTTGATGTGAGCGTTTAGTACTTCCGCTGGTCCGCTTCCCTTTTATCTTCCTTAACTGCATAACCTGCAATTAAACCACAACTCTATTTTGCACGGCGCTTGACAGCATAGCCGTACTGTACCGGCCATTCCGGTTCTATCGCTAACGCATGTTGCGCCTTGAGGGCCCAGTAAGGCTCCCGCAGCAACTCTCGGCCGATAAAAACGAGATCTGCCTGACCGCTGGTGATGATCTCATCGGCATATTGTGGGTCGGTGATCAGTCCTACTCCTCCCGTATGGATTTGCGCTTCATCGCGGATGCGTTTGGCAAATTGAACCTGATAACCTCTGGCAACAGGAATCCTGGCGTCAGGTATCACGCCGCCGGACGAGACATCGATCAGATCCACTCCGAGCAGCTTCAGCTCTCTGCAAAGAATGATCGATTGTTCTATATCCCAGCCTCTATCGACCCAGTCAGTTGCCGAGATTCGTACGAAGAGAGGCAGCTCGGACGGTATGATATCGCGGAGGTGACTGGCAACCGCCAGCAAAAGCCGCGTGCGATTTGCCAGGCTGCCGCCATAATTATCAGTGCGATGGTTGCTTAACGGCGATAGAAATTCGTGCATGAGGTAACCATGTGCCGCGTGAAGTTCTATCACTTTGAAGCCGGCCTTCAGCGCACGTCGAGCGGCTGCCCCCCATGCCTCGATGCACTCCTCGATATCTGTTTCCGACATGGGTGTTGGGACTGGATCATCGGCGTAAAACGGCAGGGAACTGGGACCTATCACGGGCCACCCTCCTTCCGCCGGCGTTTTCAGGCTGTTGCCGCCATTCCAGGGAGCATCGCAACTGGCTTTACGTCCGGCGTGGGCGAGCTGGATGCACGGAATCGCGCCCTGCATCTCCACAAACCGGGCAATGCGAGCCAGGGGTTCAATATGTTCATCTTTCCAGATTCCCATGTCTCCCGGTGAAATGCGTCCCGCAGCCGTGACTGCGGTGGCTTCAACCACCACAAGTCCTATGCGGCCGATTGCCCGGCTGCCCAGATGGACGAGATGGAAGTCGTTGGCAAAACCGTCCTCGGCAGAATACATGCACATGGGTGACATTGCGATCCGGTTGGGGAAAGTAACGCCGCGAAGGGTAAGCGGGGACATCAGATCCACTTCCGGGATTTCCCGGTCATGCTCGCTCTGGCATTGTGTGTGGATGGCGGTGTTGCTTGGCCGGTGGTCACCGCTCGGAACGGTGGTTGCAGCCCCTGCGGCGGAGGGGGCCGCGGGATTTGCCTTGCTCAAGGGGTCAGGAGTTCCGGTTCTATCGTGCTTGTTCTCGTCGTAATGGGGCATGGCTTTTCCCACTGTCTGATTGGTGTTCATTCAATACTTCCCTAGCAGCATGAGCTGTTTCAGGATTGCATTGTGTGGAACCGCTAAATAGAGAGGTACACTTAATCCTGCCATGACTCAGGTGAGTCTCAACTGAGGAGCGAGGAGTTCTACTCCGATCAAAGCAGGGGTTCATCCGCCGGATCGATGATAGGATCGCCGGGGGTGGGATCAGGATCGTAGGGACGAGGATCGACAGGTTTGTCGGGATTAAAGGGTTCCGGATCCCGTCTTGGCTTATCGGGGTCGATAGGACGGGGCGGTTCCTGAATGGGGCGGTCAGGGGAGGGACCACGATCGGGTGCAGGACCTGGCCGGGGGCCATCTGGCTCGTTCGGACGTCCTGGTCTCTCCGGTTCTTTCTGCAAATGATATTTTGGCATGAAGATGAGTCAGTTTTTGGGTTATCGGGGCTGGGATACCGGAGTCATGATAAACGCACCGGCTCCAGCCCGGCCTTTTCGGAATAAGAATACTGTGTCAGCGTTTTAGCTGACCGCGTATTTCCCCGTTCTTATGGGCATCGCTGTGAACGTTGATGTAAAGTCCGCCTGCCTTGAAGGCATCGTATTGCGCATCTGTCAACTTCGCTCCGTCGGGAATGGACCATTCGTTATCGGAAGTTTTGTTGAGCGTAATGATATCGGGACCATTCTTGCCCACCGCCGCCTCATGGACATGGGCACCGGTACCTTTTATATCGGAGGTCATGACTTTGCCTTTTATGGATTTGTCATCCTCTACAGTTATCGTGCCATGACCCATTGCGGAAGTCTGGACCGGAGGCACTTCCTGGTCGCCCGTCAGATGCACGGTAATATCTGTGGCGTTAGCTGCGGTCGCACCTAAAGTCAGGATAGCCAGCATAGCGGCTGTCCAAGCGGGGGCGGCGAAGAGCGTTTTGCGAACTTTATTCATTTAACTACCTCCTCTAGAAATAAAATTATGTAGTTTGATGGTTGTTTTGAATTGGAGTCTGCCATGTTCTTTTGACTTTTCTGGCGGAAGCGCTGTGAGAAGCGCCGCACACGAAGAATCCGGGCAATTCTATTTCTCATCTGGCATGACGTCCGTACGCTAGCGTACGCAACTTCCAGTTTCTTGTTCAGTTACGTTTCATCTGATTTATTATTTTTTCTTTTTTGCTTCCTTCATCCTTCAGCACGAAGCGGTTGAGCGCAATCCCTGTTCTGAAAGCGTCCAGGTTTCCGACTATTTCATTGGAATGGGATTGCTCCGGCCGACAGGGACGGCCGTAACGCTGTTTTGCGGGCTGCCTTCTATAATTCTGTCAGAGTATGTCAGATAGATAAGCACGTTGCGTGCTGGATCCACCACTCGGACTACGTGCAGGCGCTTGAATAAAATTGACATGCGTTCGGTAAACACGTCTTCCTGCCGAGGAAGTTTGCCGCGGAACTCGATCGGGTCGCTCACCTGCCGGCAGGCGATCGACGCCTCCGCCCTGTCTTCTGCCAAACCTACGGTGCCTTTGATTCCGCCGGTACGGGCTCGGGAAACGTAGCAGGTTACACCCCGTACTTTGGGGTCGTCATAAGCTTCTATCACTACCCGGTCATCCTTTCCCAGCCATCGGAACGCGGTATCCACTTCACCGATGAGCTCTGCTTTTGCCATACCGCAAAAAGCTGTGGAAAATAATGTGACTGCCGCCATTCCCGCCATAAATTTTTTTCGTAACATTTTTTCTCCCTGTCGGTCAAAATTGAAACACTTCATTATATCGGCGCACAATTGATTAAAGCGCCGGTATACAAGATTGAATTTACCAAAATGACGCGGGGAGGTGTGGTACCGGTCACGATATGAAGGAGTGGGAACATGCCTCTGGCACTTCTTCCCGAACTGCTTCCCTGCCATCAAGACATTCTCCGTTTTGTGCCCAGGGGGAGTGAAGGTCTCTGCGAGACATTCAGGCTGGCGATAAGCTTTTGAAGAGGTGGGCAGATGAAACCGGGTTGGAAAATTGATCTTTTGCAAGAGGAGTCACGGCAGGAATGAATCTGAAGCTCAAAAGGGTTTACGAACCGTTCGATAAAAACGATGGCACTCGCATCCTGGTTGACAGGCTTTGGCCGCGTGGGATGACAAAAGCAAAAGCGGGTGTGGATATCTGGTTGAAGGAACTGGCGCCGAGCGCCGAGCTTCGAAAATGGTTCGGACATGATCCGGACAAGTGGACCGAGTTCAAGAAGCGTTATCGGGCCGAGCTCGGGGAGAATGATGAGCAGTTGGCGCGACTGAGGGAGGAAATAAAGAAAGGGGCTGTTACATTGCTCTATGGCGCCAAAGACGAGGAGCACAACGATGCCGTTGTTCTGGCGGAATTTCTGCGTGACCAAAAGAAATAAGGCATATCCCTTGCCACGTTTCTCATGCCTCTGTCACATGATTTGTATCAGGGATAGGGCATGTACGTTCTCCGTGTATTATCACCTTGCTTCTTTCATTCGATCACCGGGTTGGTAGTGTTTCGTTGCGGGGAAGAGCACACTCGCTGATTTTAATGCGCTCTTCCTCCGAGCAGGCTTTCCCACTTAAAAAAACCCAGTGGAAGCCTCGTAACACTGGCCAGTTGCTAGTTCAGCGTTTTCTTTCTGCGCTTCACCATGAAACCCATAAGGCCAAGGCCTGCTAACAACATTGCGTAAGCATCGGCTTCCGGAACAGGCGGAATTGCATCAGCAGTGATCGCCAGTTTTGAATAGACAGGAAGAACCTCTCCGATTCCCAAGGTTCCGCCCAGATCGACAGTTCCATCTACTTGACTTACAACGCCCATATCTGCTTGCAAGGCATCTACATTAAGTGCAGCAGATGTATCGACATTGGCAGTTGTGTTAGCCGGCCCGATTAACGCAGCGATTCCGGTGGAAGTTGATGCATCCACGTCAGCGGCAAGTTTTAGTTTCGGCGCTCCCACACTTACATTGCTGATTGCATCAACGGCCGGCACACCTACTGTGATCGTACTCATGGCATCCAACGATTGGGTTGCAGTCACCCTGCCCGCAATTCCAAGCGCGGGTGCATCCAAGGTTACCTTGCTCGTCCCGAGTGCAGGCGGGGAGGCTGTTATATCCCCGGTGCTGTTTGCACCGAGTGTCGTTAAGGCTGAGGTGGTGGCAGCGACGCTCGTGCCCGTAGCGATTCCCAAGTCCGTAGAAACCCCTATGCCTGTGGAAGTTTCCAATCCCGGAGAAATCCCCAGGTCTGTAGAGGTTCCCAATCCAATGGAAGCTCCAGATCGCGTAGAAATACCCAGATCAGTGGAGGTTGCTGAATCGGTGGAAGCTTCCAGGCTGGAAGAAACTCCTGATTCCGTAGAGGCGAGTCCCACGGAGGTTCCTAATCCGACTCCCAATCCCGCAGAAACTCCTGATCCACCCGATGCGGAAGACTCCGCAACCAGTCCAAATACTGCCAACAGGATAAGTACGACCTCTTTCTTTTTTAACATACCAATTCTCCAATTTTTTCATATTATTTTAAAAAACGTTATAGCCGGCCAAAATGGAAACTGCCGGAGGCAGCCCAGCAATAGCACGGCTTTAAGAGAATAAGCAATTTGTATGCCAGAAATAATAATTATTTTGAATCATGAAATTAGGATGGTTTGACCGGTTTTAACCGGAATAGTCGTCCCCCCGCAGAGACGTTTATCCCACAAGTTCGACCAAATGCATGAGATTAAAGTGTTTTTCCTGTCGTTGAATCAAGACAAGCTTTCTGGTTATCAAGGTATTCAGGCGGGGGTAGGAGGTAAGAGATGATGAAGGACTTCTGGACCCATGCAGGTACTTTGGGCAGGAAGAGAATCTGCTGGGATCAAGAAAAAGGATTTGCTGGGGAACAACTTGAAGCCGATTGAAATCAGAAGAACTCAATCCCGTCTGTACGCCAACAGTTCTTCTCAGCGTTGCCTGAGTGCTTTCTGAATTTCTTGTGTTTCCCGGGCTTCTTTCCGGGTATCTTCGGGCTGCTGGCCTTCGCGCACGGAGTTGGGAAGCTCGATCACCTTATCCTGAGCCTCATCGGATGCAATACTGGCACTCTGGGCTGCGGCATCATTCTGCCCGTTCCTGTGCAACCTGTGAGCCTGTATCAACAGTGAAACGCCGATCCATCCCGCAAGCAGCGAGAAAGGGATTACCATGAGCAGGGGCTCCAACAATGCAACGGCCGTCAAAGCAAGCAACGTAACACCCCCGAAAAACATGATTTTTGCCTCGGCAGCTCCCAGGACGAGTCGACTGGTGATAGCCGCTCCAACAGTGTTGCCTACACGCAGGGCGCCCGCTGTCAATCTGCTGGCGCTTCCAGACCGGCGCCTGACAACCCCGTACTGACGGCGGGTGCGGTGGGGAAGTTGATCCGCTACGGGGCGAACCCGGTTCTTTTTATTGAGAACGATTTCGGTCGAATTTTCCAGATCCTCCAGGTACATTTGCTCCATTTTCTGCGCAAAATCCAGGTTTTCCACCGCAACATCCAGTTCCCAATTTCCCAGCCAGCTCGCCATATTCAGATTACTTGAACCGACGCGGGCCCAACGCCCATCGGCAACGGCTGTCTTGGCGTGCAGCATCGACCCATTCCACTCGAACACGCGTACGCCGGCTTCCAGCAAGGGACGATAACCGGCGCGCGAAATCGGCCTGAGAAACTTGAGATCTCCACTCGATCCGGGAACAAGCAAGCGGACATCTACATCGTCCATTGCCGCGCCTCTCAACGCTTGCACATAACTTGTAGTCCCAACGAAATAGGCATCGGTAAGCCAAAGCGTTTTTTGCGCCAGCACGGTGATCAGCTGCTCCAGCCGGTATAAGCCCGCGGTCGCAGCAAAATTTCCCAGTACTCTCACATCGATGTGACCCGCAATCGGAATTGAATCGGGAGCAGGCAGTTCATCCGCAGGTATTTCCGGTCCCGTCTCCGCCCATGCACGCGCAAAGGAATTTATGACATCCGCTACCACCGGTCCCCGCAGTTCCACACCGGTATCCCGCCAGGGCGCAATATTCCGCTCGGGGTATCCATCCCACATCTGGCCGACGCATAATCCACTGACAAATGCAACACGATCATCCACGCAGACCGATTTGCGATGCAGCCTGCTCAGCCAGGCCAGGGGACTGTCGAAGCGCATCGGATTGAAGCATCGAACTTCCACACCCCCATTGCTCAGGGCACGCCAGAAATTGGATGATGTTTCAGTCAGCCCTCCAAGCCAGTCATAGAGTAATCTTACCCGTATGCCTTCTTTTGCTTTCGCAATGAGAGCATCAGCAAATCGCTGGCCAATAATGTCATCACGAATAATATAATTTTCAAAATAGACGTTCTTTTCAGCTGACCGAATCGCCTCGAGCCATGCAGGATAATTCTCGCGTGCATCCTTGAGGAGACGGATGCTGTTGCCATGCACGAGAGGCGCGCCTGCGGCGCGTGAAAACGCCTGGGCTGCCATGATTCTGGCAGAAGCATCCTCACGCGGGGTTTCACGGGGAATCTCGCGCAGCAGGTTTGTCAGCTTGAACTTGGCCATACGCTATTCGATCCGTTCTCTCTCGCGTATGTTCCCTGGCAGATCTTTCTTTTTCCCCACCTTTTTATATTTCCTTAATTCTAGTCCGTAACCTCTTCTCCAAACTTGGAATCTACGTAACAGCGCATTGCGGCAATCAGGGGGGTAAGTCCTTTTTGCCGGTTCCTGCCTGATCGCATGAACGCTGTGCAATGCTCGGAACCCGGCTCCAGGCTGTGACTGAGATTTATTCCTTCCCTTTCGATGATCGGTCCTCCTTGAGACCAGTCTACCGAGGGTTCCCAGCGCTGATGATTGATCACGCAGTGGGAATCGATAACATGCACTTCTTCCACATCATTGGCTTTTGCCACCCAGTAGTCGAGCAGCTCGTCTTTAAGCTCGGAGACTCTCATAACTGTTCTCTCTGTGAGTTTTGAGGCAAGGTTACAGTTTTCCCGCTCCCACGGTATTGCAATCTGTCATGTTTCCCGTTTGCAATCCCCGCGTGAACCAGCGAGTACGCTGCGCGCTTGTGCCATGCGTGAAGCTTTCCGGCACAATCGTGCCGCGCGTCTTGCGCTGCAACGTGTCGTCGCCAATCTGCGTTGCTGCGTTCATTGCTTCCTCGATATCACCTTGCTCCAGCCACCCCTTGGAACGCTGCGAATGGTAAGCCCAGACCCCGGCCAGACAGTCCGCCTGTAATTCAACGCGTACCGACAAGGAATTTGCCTGTGAGCGCGGCAAGTGCGCGCGAGCGGCATTCACCCGATCGGAGATGCCAAGGAGATTCTGTACGTGGTGCCCGACTTCGTGCGAAATGACATATGCCTGCGCGAAGTCGCCTCCTGCCCCAAGCTGGTTTGCCATCGTATCGAAGAAGTTCAGGTCGATATAGATGCGCTGGTCCTCCGGGCAGTAGAAGGGACCCATTGCCGCGCTTCCCTGGCCACACGCCGTTAGAGCGGCACCTCGAAACAGCACAAGTTTGGGCGACTCATAAATTTTGTTTTCCTGCCTCAACAGGCCCGTCCACACATCCTCGGTATCGGCGAGGACCGTCGAAACAAAGGCTGCCTGCATGTCCCCTGGGGGCGCCGGGGGTGCAGGGCCTTGTTCCTGAACCATGCTGCTGCCTCCGCCGGTGATCACGCTGAGCATGGTGAGGGGGTCGATACCGAACAACAGCCCACCGATCAACGCTATGACAATCGCACCGGCGCTGATTCTGCCGCCACCCAGCCCAAATCCGCTGCCCGAACCTCGGCGATCCTCGACGTTACTACTTTGGCGGTAACCTTCCCACTTCATTTTTGGCTCCAGGTACAATCAGTTCTTGTGTAATTGCGTAATCCCTTGTTAATTTTTTAGGAGTCTTGCCTTCAGTCCCTTCCACTCAGTCCCTTCCACTCAGTCCACGCGCGGTCGCTCAGGCCGCGCGGTAATCATCACTCGAGCTCAAAGGCGCCCGCAGCCTTATGATCGGCGCGGAACTCGTGCAGCATACGCGGTCACCCTGCAATTTCAGTATACTATGTTCGCATGAGGACAAATGTTTGCGATCGTACAGACACCGCAATTACCAGGATATATTGTTTTTCTTTCCCTGATCTTGATGACTACCACAGGAGATAATATGAAGGGGGCGCGTAAACTGCTTTATCTGGCAATATTTTTATTGGCAGCGCCAGGTCTGTCCGGCTGCTGGCTACTCGCGGCAGGTGGCGCAGGAGCTTATGGTGGTTATAAAATGAAAGAAGAAGGATATACGCTGCAAAATCCGGTTACAAAGGAGAAACGCAGCGATCAGCAGGAGAAAGATTGAAAGAAATAAAAGCTCACTCGCGATCCTGGCGCTTTTGGATATCCCGGCTAGGAGGTGCTTCCTGCGCGGTTTTGCCGCGCGCCTACCCATGCTTCAAACTCATCGGCAGCCATGGGCCAGGCATAAAGATAACCTTGGCCTTCCTTGCATAAGACACTCTGGAGAAATTCCGCTTGCGCTTCCGTTTCTACGCCTTCGGCAATGATACGGAATCCCAGGTTGAGACCCATTGCCACAATTGCCGCCGCGATGGCCTCGGCATCATTATTACCCGGCACATCCCGCACGAATGACTGATCAATTTTGAGGCGATCAACAGTAAACTGCCGTAAATAGGCGAGACTTGAGTAACCCGTGCCAAAATCGTCGATTGCGACTTTCACTCCAAGCGCATCCAGTTCGCGCAGCTTGTTCAGTGCGGGTTCCGCACCCTGCATCACCGCGCTTTCAGTAAGTTCCAGTTCCAGGCTCGAGGGGGTCAAACCGGCCTCCTGAAGCGTATTTTCAATGACGTCGACAAAATCAGTCTGGCGGAATTGCACTGCCGAAACATTGACCGAGATGCATCCATTCAGCAATCCACGTTCATACCACAGTCGCGCCTGCCTGCACGATTCGCGCAAACCCCATTCCCCGAGCGAGAGAATCAGTCCCGTATCCTCCGCAACGGGAATAAAGCGAACAGGGGAAATCAATCCCCGTGCGGGATGACGCCAGCGCATCAACACTTCCACCCCGATAATACGGCCTGTTGCAAGCTCGATCTGGGGCTGATAAACCAGAAACATTTCACCGCGTTCGACCGCCCCGCGGAGATCATGTTCCAGGCTGAGCCGCTCGATCGCCCGGACTGTCATGTCTTCCGAATAAAACTGGTAACGGTTGCGGCCGGCTTCCTTTGCTGTGTACATGGACGCATCCGCATTGCGCAGGAGGATATTCGGTTCCGTGCCATTATCGGGATAGATGCAAATGCCGACACTTCCAGTCAGCAGCAGCTCATGCTTTTCAATCTGGTATGGTTGCGAAAGACCCTCTATGATCTTTTGCGCTACACGGGCTGCATCCTCTGCGCTTTCGATCTCGCTGAGGAGAACAACAAATTCATCACCTCCCACGCGGCTTACCGTGTCTACACTGCGTATCGAGGTCTGCATTCGTTCGGCCACAGCCTTCAGCAAATGGTCGCCGATATCATGGCCAAGCGAATCATTGATTGCCTTGAAACGATCGAGGTCTACAAACAGTACAGCAAGGCGTTTGGCTTGCCGTGCTGCACGGTTGATTGCCACTCTCATCCGGTCGGCCAGCAGGGCGCGGTTTGGCAGGCCAGTGAGCGAATCGTAATGGGCCAGATGGAGTATTCGTTGTTCTGATGCCTTGCGTTCTGTAATATCGCGCGCAAGAACGATAAAACGGGGACCGGTTGCGGGATCGACATGCTTGCGCGAGACGGAAAGCTCGAACCACCACTTATCTTCCCGGCTGGGAAGGCGAAGTTCCAATTGTTTCCCGGAGGAGAGCCCTTTCTCCTGCGCCTCCGTCAATGCCGACAAGATAATATCTACTGCACTGGTCGGGAGAACATCCGAAACTTTTTTGCCTACAAGGCTTTCACCGGATACAGTCGGGAACTCGGTACGCCGGACCGAATGCCACGCGTGAACGCAGCCATCTGCATCGAGCTCGAACAGCAAATCGGGAATGGCGTCGAGCGTGGCCTGGAGCTGGCGGCGCGCGGCCAGAATCTCGGTTTTCTGACGCTCCTGTTCGGTAATATCCCGAATCATGACGACAAAATAATTCACTGTGCCATCGTCCCTGCGGACGCATTTGACATCCACATTAGCGAAGATTACCGAGCCGTCCTTGCGGATGAAGCGCTTGTTCATCGCATAACTCTCGGACTCGCCCCTCATGATACGCTCACGCTCGGCAATACCTTTAGCGATATCATCCGGATGAGTTACCTCAATCCAGGTTTTTTTTGCCAGCTCCTCACTTGAGTACCCCATCATCTCGCAAAACTGGTTGTTGAACCGCAGCCAGCGTTTTGTATCGGGCGAAGTGATTGCCATGCCGATGAATGGCAGTTCATAGAAATACTTGAGGAGGCGATCCTGCTCGGCGGTGTGAACGATCAGTGCCAACCGGTGGGCACGCTGCTGTTGGCGCCATAGCAGCAGCAGCACGACGCTTACCGTAGCAACTGCAACCAGGATGACGACGCTGATCCAGAATACAAGGGTCCATAACTGTGCCAATACTTCATTCTGGTCAATTTTTGCAAGCAGTCGCCAGTCGCTACCAGTAAGGGGCCTATACGCGGCAAGCACCTGTTCGCCGCGGTAGTCGATTCCATGTACCGTTCCTTGTTTTTC
The DNA here is from genome assembly GCF_059489795.1 of Nitrosospira sp. CT. NCBI lineage: Bacteria > Pseudomonadati > Pseudomonadota > Betaproteobacteria > Nitrosomonadales > Nitrosomonadaceae > Nitrosospira > Nitrosospira sp. CT. The sequence continues at coordinate 16,705 of NZ_JCAHZJ010000076.1, read as the reverse complement.
GTCGCGGGTGGCAATAGTGCTGGCAAGTTTGTCGCTGGCCACAAGCGCGTGATATCCATCGACCGTGTGCGTTTGTTGAGAGGGGTGCAATTTATTGAGATAAGTGACAATTTCATCTTTCTGAACGGCAAGCAGTATCTCTCCACTGGCGCTGATGCCTGGCCATTTCTCGACCAGCGGAAGAAGGAATTGCTCCAGATCCGCCCGTAAGAGCACAACGGCAACAGGTTCCTTATTTGCTGTCTCAGCCACCAGAGGCACTGCAATATCCAGCAGCGCTTTTCCGTTTTCATCCAGAAAGAAATCCGTACTCTCTATCTGATGGGTGTGTAATGTGGTGGATAGTAATTCGCGGGTAACGGATGGCAGTTCACGCTTTTCGCCTAACACGAGCAAAGGTCGGCTTTCAACATCAAGCAATATCACTGATTCGTAGCTGTAGGCTTGCCGTACTGCCTCCAGGCGATTACGGATGAGCTCCATTCCGTGTCCGTCTATTCTTCGCTGGAGATTGACCACTCGTTCGATGAGCGCCTGGCTCGCCTGCAACGCTTCCGCATCGTTATGTCGTTCTGCGAGCCAGAGTTCGATCTGTTCCGCCTTTAGATCAACGATCGTTTGCAGATCAGCATAAGCGCCTCGCTCTATCTGCGGTCCATACATTTTTACAATAACTATGCTGATAATGGGCGCCACCATCGCCAGCGAGAAGAACGCCAGTATCAGCCGGTTCAGCCGGAAACCTGGCGAGGCCGAAACTGTCGCGCGCCCTTCCCGAAAGGGGGTGTCGCGGCCCAGTTTAAGCAGCGCATAAAACAGGATACTGCTAATGGCAATAAGAACCAGTTCCTTTGCCAGATCCGCGCGGCCCCACAAAACCGGATCTTCGAGCGTGAGCGATATCAGATAGCCCGCAACGGCAATCCAGAGAGTCGATAAAGCGACGTAAAGCAAGACGATCAGCCAAGGGGGGCGACTCATCGTATAACGGTTGAGCAATGGAGAAACTTTATCATCGGAGTTCGGAAGCCCGGTATCAACGGGGGATAAAGTATCTCCCGGTTATTTGTTCATTTATTGGCAGAGCCTGAGTTCAGGGTTCAGGGTCAGTTCAGCATAAAGTTAGACAATTATCTGTACGATTGATCACAATGGTTGTGTTTTCTGATCGTCGAATCTTCCTTGAGGCAAAGCTTTCTTCTGGCCGGGTAACATCTTATATATAATATGTTTGCCTTTTTGGAGGAGCATCATGAAAAAGGGATATATTTCCGCTCTCGCGCTTATTCTGCCTGGCGCGCTGATCTGGCCGATTCTGCCGGGGAATGTGTTAGCCAGCGAAACATGCCATAGCTCTCTGGCAAACGGATTTTATGACGAATACCAGAGGATTACGCCGCCCTTGAGAGACCGGGCAATGTATGCAGAATTGTGCGCATTGAGGTATGAAGACGCGCAAAAGGCGATCAAGCGTGCGCAGCAGTTCGGTAAGGACAAATCGCTGGGACTGACGTATGGGCTTGTCAATCTGGATGATTTTCCGCCTGATGATAGCCCGGATTCAAGCTCTAGTCCGGCAGATACAATGAGCGACATGCGGTTCGGGCAATGGAAGGGTGGATATTGTGCTCAAAATGCAACGCTCGATCCTTCCCACGCTGCGGAGTTTTTTATGCAGCGTGCAGTGGCAGGCAATAGCGATGCGTCCAGGTCAGTCGAAAACTGGTCAGCATGCCTGCGCAAGCGTCCGGGGTTGACCTGCTGGGCAACTCCGGCCAAGTTATCCTCCGCAGAACAAGGGGAAGAATTTTTGCTTAATGTCAATTGGGCATCGAGCGGGATTTCCGAATCTCAGGTCCAGCCCGAGGTCGAGTATTCCTACCTTACGAGAGGCGGGGTTGCGAGGTTCGACGGTGTGGCAGCGTCTCGAATACTGCCTGACGGCTATAAATTGAAAGCAGGAACGCTACAGATCCCTGTTACCCGCCCTGCAGACAAGGGTGTGTTTGCAACCCTCAAGGTAAGCCATGCCGGAACGGAACACAGCTGCAAGGTTTTCGTACCGGGGGACAGGGACTTTTCGTTATCCGAACCCTTTATTAACCGATTGAAGATTAAATACCCGGGTTGAGAGCGACTTTCCCCCGCTATCCTTTCTTTTATCTCCTTTTTCATAAGGGAGGGGGAATCGATTCCTCGCGCTGCGGTCGACACTAACGTTGCGCCAGTTGAGCTATGCCGGTGAGGATATCCTCGAATTGTTGGGTCCGATATGCGGGTACAACATTCTCGTAAGTTTTGGTGCCCTGATTGGAGTCGAAAAAAATCGTCCTGATATCGAGAAGCTGAGCTCCATATACGTCCCGAAACATATCATTTCCGACCGCGATTACCTCTGAGCGCGAGATACCCATTTTATCGAGCGCTTTGTTGAAGAGGCGGGAATCGGGTTTTCTGAAACCGTAGTAACTGGAAATGATGACAGGATTGAAATAACTCTCAAGACCTACTGCCCGAATTTCGGGCAGTGCGAAACAGGGTTGTGCGTCAGACACCAGCGCGAGTTGGTAGTGCGCCTGAAGCTCATTCAATACTTCCTTCACGTTTGGATAGAGTCGAAGGCGTTTGCGGGAGATGCCGCGATAAATATGGGCGATCACTTTCGCCTGCTGCCCCCGGATATAGCCTGACTTGATGCCTTGCTGGAGGAGCAGTTCGTTCCATATGGCTTCCACATCGATTTCCGGGTATTCCTCACCTCTCGCATCTTTCTGTTGTCTCATGATGGCATAGTAGCGCTCCCGCAACTGTCCACGATGAAGATATATACCCTGGTAAACCAGGTAGTGCGCGATGGCGCGATAGATTTCATCGATGGATTCATCGGTTTCGATATCGATCAGCGTGCCATAGAGGTCAAACAGGATGCCTTTTATTGCCATGATGTATATCCCTCAGGCCAACGTCTTTCTGGTTTCATCCAGTAAGCGCTCCCTATACGTCCCATCGATCCACGCGTTGCGGCTGATGCGCAGGAGAGTGAGTGCGGCATAGAAGGGAAGACGGCGGGTTATCGCAGCGAAGGCTGCATCGCGATCGGGAAAATGACAACTGTATTCCCATAGAAAATGCCCGATAAAGGGTTCGGCCCGCGACTTGTCGCCCGTCTGCTGCAAGAAGAAATGCTGGAGTTCGCCTGCGACCCGGCCCAGATCAAACACCCTGTCAGATGATTTCATCCGCTCCAGATCAAGCATGATGACCCAAAGGCCATCGCCAAAAAGAACATTATCCGGAGTAACATCGCCATGGATCAGAACCTTGCAGTCTTCCCACATGCAGGCTTTGTCCCTCCATCGGTTTTTTAGCCGGTACAAGTCCTGCGCCTGATCCCATCCAATCCATGCTGCACTTAGCAATCGGTTCATGACTTGGTCAAAGTAATCGCATTCTTTGTTGAAATCCACCTTGCTATCGTGGGCTGTCCGGTTATGCAGCGTGGCAAGAGAATAAGCGAGCGCGGTAAGCTTCTGGAAAAGAACATCGTGCACATTCTCGCGGATCGCCTTGAGAATGACATGTTTGAAATGTGTGCCGTAGCAATATTCTTCCACAACCACGCGATTAAGGCTGGCGTTGCGGCCAAGGGGACGCGCTACATAGTGGGGATAGGCATTGAAGCCGATTCTGCGCAGGTAATTCAAATTATTGAACTCCTGCTCCATGTGACGCAACGCCGCGTCAGGACTGATATGCGGAACGCCACCGAAGAATTTTCCGATAACCCGCGCTCCGCTGTCCCGCTCTTCATAAAGGTAAACATGGTTGGAGGCCCGCAGCTCATAAACCCTGAAATCCGGATGATTCACGGTGTGCAGCGCCGGGAGGATGTCATGCCGGAGGTATTCATAAAAGGGGTCATCTGTCGACAGATGGCCTAAGTATTTCATTAACCTCTACGATACCTCCGGTTTTTAAATGTGCCTGCACAAAGAACCAGTTGCATTGAGCAGCTAGCCCCTGAAGACAATATCGAATACTCCAACCATAAACTCAGGCTCCTCTGCGGTTGGCGAAAGTAGCTTTACAATCAATGCGTCCGGATTGAGAACGCTTTGGAGGAAGGAATCTTTCTCATTGTAGGGGTCTCCCTCGAAGTACATCTGGGTTACCAGTTCGTCACGACGGCCTCTGACATCGAAATGGATGTGAGCCGGCCGAATTCCAATGCTGCCTGCCGGATAATGCAACGGCTTTATTGTTTTAAACTGGTAGAAGCCGTCAGGACCCGTAGTCGCTGCGCCGAAGCCCTGGAAATTGGGATCGAGGGGCGCGGGATTGGTATCGTCGGGATGCGCATAGCGGCCCGCAGCATTGGCTTGCCAGATTTCAACCTCCGCGCCCGACACCGGTTTGCCATCAGGATTGCGTACTGTTCCCCTGATGATGATGGGCTGCCCCTTGGCGCGTCCTGATCCTCCGGGTACCCGTGTGAGGTCCCCGCTGCGATCGGGTTCGCTCATAATGGGATAAAAGGGACCCAGAATCTGGTCCTGTGTCCGATCCAGGACCTTCCCAAAAACTGCACTGGCAGGCAACATACCCGCGGCAAACATGGCGGCAGACGCTTTTAAAATAGTGCGGCGACTGATCGTCCGGTATTCTTCTTGTTTTCCTTTGCTAGCCCGCATGATTGATATCCTCTTTTAGCCGTGCCTGGTTCCGGTTTCTAAGAATCACGGAGAGGCAAACGTGAACCGGCAATCCTGCCTCTCGACATCACTATCCAGTTCTTCCCTATAAAATGACAGTAGTACAGAATAGTCCTGTTTGCCAGTAAAAAGAGCCGATAGCAGCAAATGTTTCCGGACCGGAGAATATCGGATGTTGTTGTCATAGGTGGTGGACCTGCGGGCGCCACCTGCGCGCTTGCGCTCGCGCGTGCGGGTGTCGATGTAAAGCTGGTGTACTGGGGAGGCTACGCTCCAGGCGGCATCGAACTCATATCGGGTCGGGCGCGTCATTTTATCGAGCAGTATTGTCCCGGTTTTTTTTTAGAGGTAGTGCATGGAATAGAGATTCATGAAACTGTGTCGCTGTGGGATACGGCCGAGCCAATAATATTCAATGCAATGTTTAATCCATGGGGTGCGGGTGTAGCGATTGAGCGTCCGCTTCTGGATGAAGCTTTGCGAAATCTTGCTGTCGATGCGGGCAGCACTATAATCCCCGATGCCAAAGTAGTGGGCGTGGAGCGCCAGCGTGACAGATGGCGGCTGATCGCGCGCTCTTCCCAGGAGGCATCCTCCAGTGAAACCCCTTCCGGCGCAGGCGAACGTGCTATTTATGCGCGTTTTATAGTGCTTGCGACAGGCCGCGTGCCGCTACCGTTTTTTGACCATGTACCTGTATCGGAGCCCTCGCAGATTGCCCTCATGACTTCGCTCCAGGCACGGATGGCGCCCGGCCATACTCTCTATATCGAGGGTACACGCAGTGGCTGGTGGTACGCTTTGCCTGCCGGAAAAGGCTATTTTGCCGGTTTTTGTATCGAACGGAATGAACTCAAGCAGCGGCAGTCGCGCTTAAAGGATTTTTTCTTTCAGGAATTGCAGCGTACTCGTCTTCTCGCGCCATTGACGGCAGGAGCTTCCGATCAGCGGCCGATATCCGGACGCACGGCTGGGGCGACGACGTTTCCAGCAATGGGTGGAGATGCCTGGATTGCAGTCGGAGATGCAACGGCAGCGCCAGACCCTCTCAGTGGAACGGGGATCGAGTGGGCAATCGAATCCGCACAACTCGGCGCAGACATGTTACTGGAGACTTTGCAGAAAGCTGAAGGCAATTTTCTTTTCGATCTGCCGGGCTTTGAGAATGGGATACGCCAACGCGTCGCCGCTCAGAAAAAGACGGCCGCGTACCATTACCATAGGTTAAAAGAGATAAGGGAAGCAAAGGAAACGTGAGGAAGGGCTTTCGTGGAGATACGGGGGTTCAACCTTTGCTTCAGATAAGTGGGCCTTATACGCCGATCTGAACTGCCGTCATGGAAATTGATCCATCATCAAATCCTTCCACCGGAAAATTGATTTCCTCGTTGTGCTGCCTCTGAGCAAGAATATAGAGAAACGGAAGGTAATGGTCAGGGGTTGGTACCGATAGCAATGCGTCCTTTCCCAGCTTTTCATAGGCAATCAGGGATTCGACATTGCCTGATCTCAGCGCTGTACGGACCATTTTTTCAAACCGCAGAGCCCAGTCATAGGGTTCTGCATCATGCTTTCCCCATGAATAGGTGTGCAGATTGTGGACGATATTACCGCTTCCCAGGATAAGGACGCCACGGTCCCGCAACGGTGCCAGATTTCGCGCCATCCCATAATGCCATGCGGCCTCTTTGGTTTCATCTATACTCAATTGAATGACGGGAATATCCGCATCCGGAAACATATGGACGAGGACCGACCAGGTGCCATGATCGAGTCCCCAGGTCGTGTCCATGACCGCATCAGGCAGGAGTAAATCCGCAACTTCCGCTGCAAGTTCCAGGGACCCGGGCGCCGGATACTGGACTTGATACAGCTCCTGCGGGAATCCCCCGAAGTCATGGATCGTGGGTGGATTTTCCTGTGCAGTTACCGCTGTTTTCGGTATGTACCAATGTGCGGAAACACAAAGGATAGCTTCAGGTTTGGCCGGAAGGTCCTTGCTAATAGCGGCCCAAGCTTCAGTATACGCGTTGCGGGACAGGGCATTCATAGGGTTTCCATGGCCTACGAAGATGGCGGGCATTGCGGTCATGAGATTGGGCAGAAGCTATGGAAGTGGGGAAAGTTGGAGGGATGCTGCCGGGCTTACTGGAACGTCAGGATTGTCAAGGTCACGCCGGAAGCACATTGGCAATCGCAGGAAAGCGTGTAGAGATAGCGGCATACTCCTGGTCGACGGGAGCTTCTTACACGTTTTCTCTGAAGTATATCACACCATGATTTTTTCCCGCTTCCGGTAATCTTTCAACCGTTTTCCACTGCTTGCATTTATTCGTCTGAAAATGTTCAAACATTTTTTGCCGAAATGCCGCCGATCGGGGATCGAACGAAGCAAAGGCATTGCCGAACAGAACCTGATCACGATGTTTTTTCATTTTGCGTTTCCTGAAAGGATTAAGAGGCTGATTCTGATTTGCGTTCCGGTTTTGGTACAAACCCTATGTCTATCAAGCGTGCGATTGCTAACCGTCAAGTTAAGGCAAGCGTTTTACAATAATATGAATATCACTGCTTTTTTGGATGGGCCCATTGTCAGAGGATGAACCCTTTCCCGTTTGTGCGGCACCGTACAAAAGCTTCATTTATCGCGTGACATTTGTATCGAATCAATGGAAGAATTGCGCGGAGGAGTATGGGTGATAGATGGCATGGTCGCGGCTGGAGCAGGGGAATTGCAGGCATGATGAAAAACAGAGTCAACTTGCATTTTGGGGGCAATTCACACCAAATGGGGCGGATTGCCGATAAGAGTGAATTCCCTTGGTATCAATCTCGCAGGTTCAATATTTTTGGGCTCGTATTTATGACGAGCGCCGCTATAAGCCTTGCTTACGTTTACAGCCAGCCGGCAATTTATCGTAGCAGCGCGACATTGCTTACTTCGGCCATGACACCGATCGATCAGCAGAGCGATAATGCCGATATCCAGCACGTTGCAATCCAGCGCCAGATCCTGCTGGGACGGGAGCTTGCTGCCGAAACCCTCGCGAAATTGAAGGCTTCTCCCGTCGGCAAATCTCTAAATCGGTTGACTGAATCTGATATTCAGACTTTATTGGCCGTCGAGCCTGTTCCCGAAACCAACCTCGTCGAGGTCACGGCGGAAGGTTCAGATCCCCGCTTTTTGCCTTTGCTCATCAATACATGGATAGATGTATACCTGGAGGCGCGAGGTGAAGAAGTAAAACGTTTGAAGAGCAATACTGAACGTATTGTCGAGGATGAGCTGGAGGGGTTGGCTGACAAGGTTGCTGCGGCGAGGGCGGCGCTGGAGACCTTCCGGGAAAACAACAATATTCTATCAACAGAGCGCGATGAGAATGAACCGTCGGCCCGGCTGAAGGGGCTGAACGAGTCGCTTAACAAGGCTTCCGAGGCGGAGGTCAAGGCGAAAGCGGAACTGGATGCTATCAGGGCCGCAATTGCCCGGGGAAAGGCAGTAGTTCCAGATGACGAGAAAATCAGCCTGGCCGACCTCGAGAAGCGTCTGCATGATTCACGTGAAAAACTGGCGGAATTCGATAAAAAATTTACTCGCGAGTACTTAAACCTGCAACCGGACTTGAAGTCTCTCCCTGAGCAGATCAAGGAACTCGAGACTGCTATCAACAATAAGCGGTTGCGTGGTCAAAATGTAGTCTTGAACGAGGCCGAGGTAAATTATGCGGCTGCACGACAGACTGTCAGGGATATTCGCGAGCAATTGGGCGAGCACAAGCAGCGGGCATCGATCTTCGCGACAAAGTTTACCCAGCACGAGGCGTTGAAGAGCGATCTGGAAGGGCTGGAAAAGCTGTATCGGGATACGCAGGAACGGTTGGTACAGGTGAAAACCGGCCGCAAGGACAAATATCCGCAGGTCGATGTGATCAGCAGGGCGTATGAGTCAAGGGAGCCAGTAAGACCGAACTACAGTCGTGAAGCCTTGATAGCGCTCACCGGTTCCCTGCTGCTGGGGTTGATCAGCGTGTGGGTTTTTGAGTATCTGACCCAAAAAAAGGAACAACAGCCTTCCATTGCGGTATTCGGTGTGGAGAGATATACCCCGCCTGCTGCCGAACTGATTGATCATCCTCATGCCGCGCTTGGGGCCAAAGCCGAACCGTTAGAGCAGAAAACAAACTTTGCCTTGTCAAAACCGGCGCACAGGGAACTTTCGAGCCATCAGTTACGGACCCTGATCAACGCTGCCAGCCTGAAAGGGAAGCAGCTTATCGGTTTGCTGCTCAGTGGCCTCGACATCGATGAGGCGGCAGCACTGAAGGCGAATCAGCTCAACCAGCGTGCCAATGTCATCACCCTCGACGGAAGATCTCCGAGGACGGTGCCGCTCAGCAATCCGCTCAAATCCTTGTTCCAGCAATCTGGCAATCGTCCGGTATGGGATCCGGATGATTCGCAGACACGGGTCGATCTGTCAACAGCGCTGGTTTGCGCCGTAATCGATTCGGGATTGCCTGATCCCCAGGAAATCACCGCCGAGACGGTCCGGCATAGTTACATTACTTATCTTGTACGCCAGGGCTTGCGGCTTTCCGATCTGGAGCAGATCGTCGGTCATCTGGACCCTTCGGTGATTTCGAGTTACAGCGCTTATTCACCTCCACAGCAGGGGCGGCCTCTGTACGAGATCGAAGTGCTGCATCCTGCGTTGCTCGTAATCTGAGCGGAATACCTCTCACGCAAGCAATAATATAGAGAGACTGCTCTTCCCTTAAACCTTTTCCTAAACCGGTCAACCTCTTCGGCTTGAGGAAGCTCTCCGAAGGAATGCCTGGAGATAAGGATCACCCCACTGTCTTCACCGGACCATGATCGTCGCAATGGTCATCATGGGGATAGTGAAGATGGCTCCCGACCAGATAATCCACATGGTCTCCGTGAGGCACGGCTTCGTGACCGCAGTCGGGGCCGTGTACATGGCCTTGCGCGTGACCTTCGCATTCATGTCCCGGAGTACAGTCCTGGGGATTGGTCTCACTGACGTCTATGACATGCTCATCGATATGGTTGCCGTGCGGGTAATGCAGATGGCCATCATGAAGGTAGCAGACATGGTCATCGTGGGCGACGCCAGTGTGGCCGCATTCCGGGCCGTGGGGATGGGTATGATTTTCATGCTGTGGCAGGATACAATTAGAATTCGTCATAGCACTTTTCCTTAAGTCTCAATAAGGTGAATCAGTTCAAAAGCTGCTGCATCCATAAATAAAAATGAAACAACATAACACTCTTGCATTCGAACCGACCTTTTTTTACTTGCGTTACCCGTTACCCTTGGTACGAGGTACGATGACGAGGGCACATCCGGCTCCGGCAGGGTCACATGCAATTTGAAGGGTATATTAAAATAATGGTTTGACCATTGTTTGACCCCCCCAGTTCCTGATCGAGGGAAATCCATGCCGGAAAGACCGGTAGGAGGAGTATTTGCCAGGACGTTTACAATCCTGGTCTGGCGGCAGTTAAGAGTGGAAAGGGTGGAGCGTGAGTACGGGCAGGGATCTACGTCATCTCAAGGAGCCTGTCTGCGACAAAGGATTCTACCTGCGATAAGTATCAGTGTGGATGATACGTGGATCGAAATCGGGAAGTTATGGGACAGAACTGATTGACAACTGGAAAAGGCAGTGATGGCAGTGACCGGCAATAAAGAGGAGGGTTAATTTCGATATGGAAATGAAAGCACACAAGCAGGCAAATACCAAACACGCGCATTTGCAGGGGAATTTGATAATAGTGGGTTTTGGCAGCGTAGGCCAGGCTTTGCTTTCGTTACTGTTTCAGAATATCGAGATGCGTCCGGATCAGGTAAGGATAATTACGGCTGATGAACATGGCGGCGACATCGCACGCCATTTTGGCGTCTTATTCATGCACCATTCGCTGAACGAGGAAAATTATCTTGCTGTGCTGGAGCCCTGGCTCGATGAGGGAGATTTCCTGCTTAATCTCGCAGTAGACGTTTCCAGCCTTGCCCTGATGGAATTGTGCTGCCAGCGAGGCGCATTGTATCTGGATACTTGCATCGAACCCTGGGCCGGCGGATATGTTGACCAATCCGTTTCCCCGTCTTTGCGTTCCAATTATGCATTGCGTGAGCAAGCGCTCACTTTTGCGCGGGAAAAGCGGGGAGGCCCCACTGCGCTTCTGTCGCATGGGGCGAATCCGGGTCTTGCCTCGACGTTTGCGAAACAGGCATTACTGAACATCGCTGGTGACACCGGCATGGCAGTGAAAAAACCGACAAACTCCTGCGAATGGGCGCAACTTGCGCACCAGCTCAACATAAGAGCAATCCACATTGCAGAGCGGGATACCCAGGTTGCTTCCCAACGCAAACAGCCCGATGAGTTTGTCAACACCTGGTCGGTGGATGGTTTTGTCGGGGAAGGTCTTCAGCCATCGGAACTGGGATGGGGCAGTCATGAACGCCATTGGCCGGTGGATGGGGCGCACCATGGATTCGGATGTGATGCCGCCATCTATCTCAGCCGCCCCGGCGCCTCTACCCGCGTGCGGAGCTGGACACCCCTCGGCGGACCGTATCATGGTTTTCTGATAACCCATAACGAATCCATTTCAATAGCCGACCATCTGACATTGAGAGAAAAGGGAGAAGTAATTTACCGCCCAACGGTGCATTACGCTTATCTTCCCTGTGACGATGCTGTACTTTCAGTTCACGAGCTTGCGGGCAGAAATTGGCAGGTACAGGCGAAAAAGCGCATTCTTCGGGATGAACTGGTGGAGGGAACGGACGAGCTTGGCGTATTGCTCATGGGCCATGCAAAATGCGCTTACTGGTATGGTTCCCGGTTATCCATACGGGAAGCACGCCGGCTTGCACGATTCAATAGCGCTACCAGCTTGCAGGTCGTGGCTGGCATTCTTGCCGGGATGATATGGGCTCTGCAGAATCCCAGATCGGGTGTGGTGGAACCTGAAGTAATCGACCACGAACTTGTCCTGGAGGTAGCCAGGCCTTATCTCGGAGAGCTTGTAGGGGTCTATTCGGGCTGGACTCCGTTGCAGGATCGAGGATGGTTATTTGACGAAGATATCGACAGGGATGACCCCTGGCAATTCAAGAATGTCCGCGTAACATAGGATATAAGATCTGCTGCTCGAATCTTTGAAGTTCCTCAACTGGGACTTCACTTTTCATGTGACAGTCCGGGATGCGCTGCCATTGCTGTTGCGTATGGAACAACTGGGGGAACAGGCACTGCCGCTGCATTCCTGAATTTTTGAACTGCTAAACTTTTTCTTTTCTTCCCTGGGGAAATTTCGATCTGCTGACAGACTTTGGAACTGGCGAATTTTTTCCCATGCTATCAGGTGCATCGGCCTTCGATCGAGAATGTTCGAGTTTTTTCTTGGTAAAGATTTCGGCTCCTTTATCGAGCAAGTCAGAAAAAAGGATGTATTTGTGCAAAGTGACATGCTGTTTCACGTTCGACCTCCTAAAGTCCGTTAGAACAACCCGCTACACGCTTAAACTCAAGGCAAAACGTCGCTATAAAAGTTTTAGGCATCACTCCGGACGCTTTTGTTCCCCGACATGTTCACTTCGTCATTTATTGCCGATTTCATGGCCATTTCACTCATGGCTGTCAAGGATTTTGTTTTCCACAATACCTGTGGATAACTTTGTTGATAAGGTATGGGCACAATCGGTAAGTAACGTCTCCGTAACGGATTTTTTTATTCGGCCATTTTTTGTCTTCAAAAAAACAGATTTATTTTCAGTTGCTTATAAATAAGCTTTATATCCAGGAAGTTTTGAAAAAGAGATTTTTCGAAGATATGGGACTTTTGTGACATTGTGGATTAATTCAATTTGTCAAGCCCATTTTCAGCACTGACTGCCTCATTTACTGTGGGTGATATCGTCTCGAATGTGGAAAGGCGCCGGCACGAAATCGCACGGGGATCGTGAGCGCCGTGTGCAAGGCGGGCGCTCAGGGGGAGTTTCTGAGGGCACATAAAAGCTTACTGGTCAGTGCGGAAATATTTCATGACTGCCAGCTCGGCAATTCGCCTGCCCATGGCGGTGCCTACCTCGCCGGAGTTGCGATAATGCACTCCATCATATATGCGTGCGTTGGCTACCTCTTGGATGACCTCATCGATATTTTTCCAACTGCGCATCACGCCGCCCGCCGCGCGACTGGTAGTAGCCAGAGGCGGCACGGGTTCTGCACCGATCTCTGCTTTCAGTACTGTTCCTACCGCGCCTGCGACGATGCAGTGGGCACACGGGTACTCAGGATGCATAGGTGTGTCGATAAAGGGAACCCATGAAGGATCCCGTTCCGTCGCGTTATTTCCATCAAGATCGCCATTGCGGATGGCAGTGACCGGGCGCCAGAAGCCGTAATGATACTTGGCGTCGAATACTGCTATAAGTGCATCGGTCGAAGCCTGGGTTGCCGCTGCAAAGAGGCGCGCATTTCGGGTGATCTCCCTTCCCGGCGCTTCGGCAACCGAACGCATCACTCCATGGTAGATTGGAGGCATTACTTCTTCCCAAAAACGGGCAATTTCGGTCTGCGCAGCAGTGCGCTGGCTGTGCTTCCCGCCCAGCGCCTTGACTTCATTATAGTCGCGTGCCCATAGCTCGCTTTCCAGTTGGGGAGGAGGGCCGGGACGAAATTGAGCAGGATTGTCCATAAGCCAGGGCTTGATCTGCAACCAGTGTGGCGCTTCCGGTATTACAGTAGGGACATAGACTCCGGGAGAGGTGCGCGGGCGATATGATTCTCCTGCATCGGTACCGTCCTGTGCCCGCTGCGATAGAATTCCCGCTGCGGCTTTTTCGCCAATCGCAAGACCATCGCTTCTTGCGATGTCGTCCGGGATGGCGGTGAGCGCTTGGCGATAGGCACTATCAATAGCTGTCCGTTGCGCCGGTACCAGGGCTGTAAGCGTAGCGCGATTTGCCGCTGCAATGGCGGCCTCAACCGAGGCTTCCGGCTTGCCTTTCAGCTTGAGATCGCTGGCCGGATATTGCTGGGTAATTGCGTTTGTTGCCTCATATACCGCGGTTTGCACGATCGCCAGGGCACGATCTGCCGGTAGCGGGCCCAACCCCGAGTCCACGATAATATCGCCTGCCACGCGATTCCAGTGTGTCACTGCGTCGGCTCGCGCCGCGGAACTGACAAGAATAGGTATGACGACTATTGCCAATACCAGTAACCGATTCTTCTTTACATCTTGAGTCATTGTTTTTTCCTTGCTGACGATTGGGCAGGATAGGATATATGAATCGACATAAAAGCCCCTTCCTGCCGAGGTGCATGCTGCTGAACGTTATCCCGATGGAGCAACGGACTATGAAACAGGCAGGAGATTGAGGAGGACGAACATCGCTCGTAGTATTTCTGGCTTTGCCGGCTAACCAGCACTTGCAGGCCTTCACCCAATTAGTGCTGGCTGGCTCAGGACGAGTGCAGAATGAAGCAATTGGTATTAGTATGAAAGTATAACTGCTACAGTCTGAGTTTGATCGGTTATATTAACATTTCCAGATGCTGAGGAGTCTTAACGATGGATATTGAATGGAAGATAGTTGATGAGCATCATCAGGAGGTATTCGTAGAACAGCATGTAAGAGGATTATTGTGGATCACGACCGCAGGGTTCTCTTTCTGGCATAGCTATCCCAATCCGGGAATCGATCTGTCGCACGTAAAGAACATCGAAGAGGCCAAGGAAGTCGTGGAAGCGGCATTGCGGCAAGAGGAGTATGAAAAGCCAGTACGGTAGAAACAGACGGACGTTTAATACTGTTTGATGCTTTGACCAGGCTTCAAGAAGTGTCTTTCAATCAGGAATCCTGAATGCTGAAGCAAGCGAAAATGACAAGGATTCCTGATGCACAAGTGTTCGTCTGAATTCCCCCGTATGCCGCACCTTTTGCATTTCCTGACACCGTTACATCAGACGTTTTATTTTCCACAATTGCTGTGGATAAGTTTGTTGATAAGCTGCTGAAAGGAAGAGTAAGTCACCCTCCTGTAACAGCTTTTTCTTATCTGGCTATTTTTTGAACATTTCTAAAAAGGCTTTACTATCAATAAATTAAAATAAAGTCAAGCTTTGCTGCAACCTTCGAAGAGTACGGCAATTTTCAGTCCTGAACTCAGGGTAGAACTGTGGATTATTCTAAATGTCAAGAGAAATCTTCCCGGTAGATAGTTCTTCCGCTGGTTCTCGTACAGATACAAAGAAAACTTGCTCGTCAATAATGTGTGCTAACGAACGGTTTTGATTACAGCTTTAGCCTATTGTAATAATTCGGCCATTCATTTACTTCATGCCGAATTACAAAATTACAAAAGGGTCATTCCTATGAAAATACTAAAATTGTTTATAGTGACATTATTGCTCGCTCAAATCACGGGGTGTGTATCCGTAGAGCGTCCTGCAGAAAAAGAAAAAGAGAAGGAAAAAATTATTGTCGTGCCCGAGAAAAATTCCGACGACAGAAATTATTGATCGCTTCAGAAAACTTACCGGCGCTTATGCGCCGGCCAATCGCCCAAACAAATACTTCATTAAATGGATCGTCCAATATTAAACATGATCCCTTACAGGAAATTTAATGTTGGACGAGCAAGAGGTGGTCTGTACTAGGGGCCAGCATAACTCTTTCCTGAGCCGCGCTACTTGCAAGCCGATTTCCCTCTTTTGTTGAGATACAAGGCCATTGCATTTCAGTTCCATCAGCCTTAATGGATCCTGTCAAGCCCAATAACTCACTGCTCCGGATTGACCAGTTTGGCTTAAGCTATTAGTATATGCACCTCTCCAATTCCCCGATAGCTCAGTCGGTAGAGCGACGGACTGTTAATCCGCAGGTCCCAGGTTCGAGCCCTGGTCGGGGAGCCAAATAAACAAAGACTTAAACAACGTAAATAAGTTTTTGTTTTTTCCTAGTAGCCATATAGTAGACCGAAAGGACTGCCGTATTAATGGTTGCCTTTATCAGTGGCGTGGCTGTAGTTGTCCTTAGCGACAACAACTGCACTAAAAAGCGAGAGGAGATACAGGTCGAATATTCGCAGAACGATATAGTCTTCCCCAGGATTAGCACCAAGGCGATCTTCTGGTCGGGTGCCAAGAAGGCCATCAGCTACTTCTATTTCACAAACCAGGACCTATTGCTCTGAAGCTGCCCCTATTAAACGGATAGGATGCGGTCAGTGACTGGATGCGGATGAATTGTCTTGGTACTTCATCTTGAGCCTCTTGTGAATATTCATTGTAATCCTCGAAACATTGGTTCAAGCTGTGCCATTACCATTTTTTGGTTCAGGCCAATCGTGGAGATAAACATAATCGCGCTTGAAGGTCTTGATGAAGGCTTCGGCCATGCCGATTGGATTTCGGGGCTTCTGATGGGGGAGTAAAGCAGCTGATGAAGCAACCGTGGATGACTACTTCAATACGTTCAAAACCTGAAGCATTATGCATAGTACCAAGCATATGCCTATCTCCTTCCGATTCAATTGGGCCCGATCTATTCTGGTAAGAGGACGGCTAAAAAGATGGTAATCTTTAAAAGCGACATCTGGCACAGCATTACGGATTAACTGCCACCCCAGCGTCAATAGTGGCGCGGATAGATATCTTCGATTATATCGAGTGATTCATAACTTCGGAAAAAGAAGGCAGCTAGAAATGCGACAGTAGCAGGATTTAGACTTAACCAAACTGTTTTATGAAAATGGGGTAAAAACCCAGGGAGTATTGTTGTTAAATCAGCTATCTTCTCGGCCAATACTTAAGAACGTCATACACGTATGACCCGCCCCCGAAATCAGTACCGGTCTAAAATGGAAAATTCCGGCTCCTGACCCGCCCCCGAAATCAGTACCGGTCTAAAATGGAAAATTCCGGCTCCTTTGGCCTGCCGGACAAGG
>NZ_JCAHZJ010000075.1:0-8861 GCF_059489795.1 Nitrosospira sp. CT | reverse complement strand
ACCGAGGAGACTTGTTCCCGAAAGATTTTCTCGCACTTGACGCCTTCAAGTTCTTTGAGCTGCGCCTCGAAACCGGCACTCTGATCGATCGTTGAAGTTCTCGCGTAACCGATGATCATTTGCCCTCACAAGAATTAAGTATGCTGTGATAGAGCACCGATCATAAATCAAAACTGTATCTAGTGATAGAATTTTTGAGGGGTTAATGAGGCTCTCACTAGAGCTAGCCCTAATGAGAGACTCAGTGTTAACCGTCTCCCTAGCAAGAGGGATATGTAAGCCCAAGGTTAGCTATACTGAAATTGTTCTGAACAAGAGACCTAACATGGATAAAAAAGAAAGCTAGAGCGTTATAAACAAGGCGACAAAGCTTGAATGTTTGGGTCAACGAGATGTTCGATAAGCGCATCAGGCTTATACTTAATTAGTCCTTTCGCCTTTCCGTATGGAACAAGACCCGACTGGGAGATAGTCAAACAAGGTGGGTTGTTAGAGAGGCGCCAAGATTGGCTCAAGTATCATGCCGTACTTCAATCAGTTGCCGCTAAAGCGTGAGCAGTCACAACCGGAAGAAATTGCAAATAGTATTAGCCATGGTATAGCCTTGGTTGCGGCACTCGTAGGAGCTCCATTTCTCATCACTCATGCCGCCCGCTCCGGCGACGCAGGATTCCTTGTAGGCACGAGTCTCTTCTCCGCGACTGTCATATTTCTTTATCTTGTCTCGACCATCTACCATGCGTTGCCGGCAGGCAAGGCCAAGCGCGTGTTTAAAGTTGTCGAGCATTCTGCCATCTTTGTTCTTATCGGGGGCACATACACGCCATTCACGCTTGGGGTCCTTGATGGAGTATGGGGACGTGCCCTTCTCGTGGGAATTTGGGGTCTTGCGGTGGCCGGTATAATGCTCAAGGTATTTTATAAAGCCTCTTTACCCATTCTATCAACTATCCTCTATCTGTTCATGGGGTGGCTTGTTGTGATTGCGGCTAATCCATTGGTGGCTAAAATGCCAATACAAGGGTTGCTCTGGTTGACTACAGGAGGCGTGTCTTACACACTCGGCGTAGTTTTTTTTGCACTCGATTCTCGGCTGCGGTATGGTCATCTGGTTTGGCACCTCTTTGTGATAGCGGGCACAACATGCCATTACTTCGCCGTGCTCTGGTATGCCGCCTAATGGGGCGGTCATGCGAAATAAAGTTTGACGTTCTTCAAATAGCGTGTATCCTGCGGTAGGTCTTTTGGATTCAAGCTGTAAAACGATACCTCTGGTTGACTCTTTCCCTTGATATTCAGCGACTGATCACTTACAGATGACTGTGAGTGGAATTTTATTAAGGAGAAATGACATGGCAACAGAAACTGGTATTGTGAAATGGTTTAGCGATGACAAAGGCTTTGGCTTTATTACCTCAGATGAAGGCGGAAAAGATTTGTTTGCCCACTTCTCTTCAATTGTGGGTGAAGGTTTCAAAACCTTGCAAGAGGCCCAGCGTGTCACTTTTGATGTGATAACCGGTCCCAAGGGTTTACAGGCATCGAATATTAGACCCCAGTAAAAAGTCAACAAAGCAAACGAAAATCCTATTTGGATTTTCGTTTGAGAAATCCTACTGCCCCAAGCGGGTTAGTCCGCGCCAGATTCTTTTCCCCCGAACTCCATACCATTTACAGTTATCCTGCTACGGAACTCCCCCTGGAGTGAATGACCTTGTTGCGCTATAGACCATGTCATCCGCTTCTTCTCCGCGCATTCCACTAAAAATATAAATATGACGTTCCGTTTCGGTTCCAGTCAAGCGACCCGAACCGAATAAAACCGAGACTCAACGGCAGCGGAATATCTTCTGAAGCTTTTCAGGAAACTCCCATTATCAGCAGGCGTGCTATGTTCAAGCTCGAGCCATCAGAGTAGATTCTGCCGGTAGAAAAAGACTGACTTCACAGGCTGAGCAGTTGCTTCCAAAAATTAATCGGTTGATATATGCCAGCGAATGAAACAGAGCGAACGCTCGTGTTGAAGCAATATGAGATATTGTTACCCATCCCAGATCGAACTCTAGATCGAATTACCGCACTCGCAGCACGCCTGTTTGATGTTCCGGTTGCAGTAATCGGAATTGTCGATAGGGATCATATCCGGCTTGTATCCGGCTGTGGTCTTGAAACCACCGAAATTGGATTTGTCCCGGAATATCCGGCAATCACCATGCTACGTGATGCTCCCTATATTGTTGCAAATACGAAGATTGATACTAGCCCGCTTACAAAAACGCTTGCGGCCGGGGTAAAAGGTATGGGGTTTTATGCGGGTGCGCCCTTGATTACAGTTGGAGGTTTTAATCTGGGATCATTATGGATTATTGATCGAAAGCCTCGGATATTGAATGAGAAAGAATTTGCCAGCTTGCGGGATTTGGCCTATCTCATCATGGATCGGTTGGAATCAAGCCTAAACTTGAGCCGAATACTGACCCAGATAATTCGGAACAAAGATGCCACGAGAAAAATCAGCTTGGAGCAATCGGAAATTATTTCCAGTATGGGTCACGAATTACGAACGCCGCTAAATACCATACTCGGATTTGCTCAACTTTTGGAAATGGATAATCCACCTCCAACACCATCCCAAAAGGCAAATATTGAACATATTCTTGAATCGGGATGGTACCTGCTAAGTCTGGTTAATCAGCTCCTCCCTTCTGCAGCAATTGAGTCGGGGAAGTTATTCCTGTCGCAAAAGCCATTATTGCTATTCACCATATTAGAAGAGTGCCAAACGATGATTAAATCCCAGGCACAGAAAAAGAATATCAAATTGAATTTTCCTCGATATGAAAATGAGCTTCCCGTGCATGTATTGGCAGACGAAACCAAGCTGAAGCAGGTTCTAATCAATCTTCTCACCAATGCGATCAAATATAACCGGGAGGGGGGTGATGTAACAGTGGAATATTCTCAAAATACCTCTGGGGTGACTCGCATTAGCATTCATGACACTGGCTCTGGATTAACACAAGATCAGCTCGACAAGCTGTTTCAGCCGTTCAATCGCCTTGGTCGTGAGCGCGGTTCTGAGGAAGGTACTGGTATTGGGTTGGTCGTTACGAAAAAACTGGTTGAATTTATGGGAGGAGAAATCGGTGTTGAAAGTGTTGTCGCGGCCGGCAGTACATTCTGGATTGCTCTGCCGTCAGCCGAACGGCCCCAAATCAAAGATCAATGAAGGGTGGGGCAACGAACAGACCGTGGGGGCATGGTTCGGTAATATGAACAGTTTTCTTTAGGAAATCATCAACGGTTCGAATAAACGAGAACAGCTTTTGATGATTTTAATAATCTATAGTGCATGGCCGCGATCAGGATTAAGATCAAAGAGCCGACTTCCAAATCCCTGGGTTACCTCTCACTCAAGGAATCCCCTTTCAAAGAGTATACCCATATGTTCAGTTTGCGATCGATATTTGATTCGAAACCGGTTCAACCGGTAGCTTCTAAAGCAAGTATTCTTATGAAGGGTTCTACTGAGCAGATATTTCGCTATCTGGGCGATAATTTCTTTGAAAATTATCCAAAATGGTCTCCTGAAGTTAAAGAGCTTAAGCAAATCGGAGATCAACCAATGGGACCAGGAGTTACCGCAAGGCAGGTGCGTGTTGATGGTGGACACCGATCTGAATCCAAATTCAGAATTACGCTTTATGAACCCAACCGTTCCTTAGCTTTTGCAGGTATTTCTGAGCCTTTTCACTGCATGTACGAGATACAGGATGAAGGTAGAGAAGGTTTGGTCAAACTGATATTTACCTTCGAGTTGTTGGAGATGAAGATATTTATGCGACCCTTCGAACGACTAATACGCATCGCAGTTCAGCATGGAGCTGAGCGAACGGTACGTAATATAAAAAACCTGATCGAGGCTGACGCTGATATTGCAATTAACACATACGATACGGAGAGCTATACGACTACTCAAACATCGGACGAGAGGATAGCTGGATAGCAAGTCGCAAAGCAGACGAACCTGTGCGTTGACTTTACATCCATCGATCGGATACTTGACGTCGGACACCTATTTTCCGCTCGCTAACTCGCTGAGCTGGATATCTGATCACACTACCCCTCAAGATGAGGATTTACGGTCTCCAGCTTACTCTCACCTCTCTCGAAGCAGATAGAACGGGCCGTCAATCAATGAACCAGGAGGTGTTCATGTTGCACGACAAATGGCTTACCGTGAGACTGGCGTATCTACGTGGCCTCAAAGCACCCAGCGAACAACAACAACAGCTCCTCCTGTTGGCGGACAAGCTCAAGCGCACTGACGCAGACTCCCGTATCCTTACCGCGTTAATCAAGGCGGAGGCGGCGGCCGAGCGAGCACAAAGGGCAAAGGCAGAAGCCGCCCGTCTTGCGGCAAGGGACGAGGAAGCAGCACGTATTTTGGAAGCGATCAACAGGGAGGAGGCCTCCAGAGAGCGTGACCAGGAATTGTACAATGCTGCCGAGTTGCTGATTCTCGCAGGTCTCGTGGATCCGGCAACCCGTACTCCGGCATTCGATCGAGGGGAGCTACTGGGTGCCCTGCTGGGGCTGGCAAATGTGCCGGCAGAGGATCCTAGAAGACGGGAGTGGAAACGTGCCGGAGATGCATTGCTCGCTGAGAAAACAAAATAAGAATCATAACCGTGCCGCTTTTATCCCTACCCAACATGCCCGTCAACATCAAGGTTGCTATCCAGGGACTTCGGGTCATCTTCCATTTCAACATAATTACGATAGAAGGCATCTTTGGCACGTCCATTCTGACGGGTTTTTTTGAAAGACATGTTGATCAGGTTCCTATACTTTTACCCATGATAACCTATTTTATCATGGGTAAAATCCCCCTCCAGATTCAGCCCAGAAGTATGATAAAGTATGATCTCCAAGACCCGTATCTGGAGACTGAATGACCGAGCTCGAGCGCCTGACCATCACGCTCACCCCTGAACTGACCGAGACGATCAAGGCGGCCGTGCTTGATGGCGATTATGCCTCGGCCAGCGAAGTGATCCGCGAGGCGCTGCGCGACTGGAAGCTCCGGCGTGAGCTGCGGCACGAGGAGTTGACAGCGCTCAAGGCGGACATCGACCAGGCGCTAAATGAGGTTGCGGCCGGACGGCTGAGCGAATTCAACAGCGAGCGGATCATCGAGCGCGCACGGAAACTATTGGCCGCGCGCAAGCGTTGGGGCTGACAGCTGAAGTCGACCTCGCGCATATATGACAAGGTGTGCATATATATATAGGGAAAAAATTGGGAGGCGCGGCTTGCGGTTTTTTCCAGCCAGCGCCTGTGCTGCGGTCACTGCCTGCGCTGGGATGAAGACGGATTGAGAAGATCCGGGAGCCGCGGTCACTCGCCCTTCCGTCTCCAGAACAATTGATTGTCTGCTTGTTGAATAAAGATTGTGCCTATGATCAGCATGGATATTGCCGTACTTAGTCCCAGGATGAATTGGCATGAGTGAAGACCTGATTGTCACCCCGACAACTCCGGCTGCGCCTGCCGCTGGCAGCGCTCTGACTTCCGCCCAATTTCGCAAGCTTGCCGAGGTTCCGCCCGAGATCGAGTGGTTCGCCAACATCGACAACCGGCAGACCCGGCGCGCGTACCAGAATGACCTGCGCGGCTTCATGGCTTTTGCCGGCATCGTCAACCCGGAGGATTTCCGCATCGTGACCCGCAGCCATGTGCTGGCCTGGAGAAAGAGCCTGGAAGAAGAGCAACTGGGCGGTGCGACCATCCGCAGGAAACTGGCGGCACTATCCTCCCTGTTCGAATACCTGTGCGAGTCCAATGCGGTGACGCACAATCCGGTCAAGGGGGTGAAGCGGCCGCCCGTCGAATCCTGGCAGGGCAAGACCCCGGCGCTGGGTGACACGCAGGCGCGCGCCCTGCTCGATGCGCCAGACGCAAAGACACTCAAGGGCAAGCGCGACCGGGCGATCCTTTCCGCCCTGCTCTATCACGGCATCCGGCGCGAAGAATTGGCCAAGCTCAAGGTGAAAGATTACAACCAGATGCGCCGCGGGGTGCCGCACCTGCGGATCAAGGGCAAGGGCGGCAAGATGCGCTTCATTCCCACCCATCCGGGGACACTGACCTTGATCGAAGAATATCTGGAAGCCGCGGGCCATGCACCCAATCCCGATGCGCCCCTGTTCCGCCCGGTCAAGAACAATGTGCACGGCCACACCTTGACGGCGCTCACGCCCGATTCCATCTATTTCGAGGTGGTACTGAAGTATTTAAGGAAATTGGGGATTTTTGGGGAGAACATGGGGCCGCATGTGATGCGTGCGACCGCCGCGACCAATGCTCTGGATAACGGGGCGGACATCGCCAAGGTGCAGGAGTGGTTGGGGCATGCCAATATCGCTACGACCAGGATTTATGACCATCGCAAGACGCGGCCGGAGGATAGCCCGACGTTTAAGGTGAGTTACTGATGGGCAGGATTATCCTCTATAACCCATAATTCCTAGGCTCGGGAGTGGTTTCTTCCATAATGAAGCATATCCACTCCCATCCCATTGTGTATCCTGCAGTGAAGCATCTATTGAATCAAAGGTTGACAGGAATTACCAATGCGAGCGCCCTTGGAAGTAGGACCGCTCGATCCTGCCACCGGAGTGGCAAAGACGCCCTTCAGGTCACTATTGGTCAATATGGTAGTAGCTGCCTCTATCAGTGCGGCGCCACTGACACTGGCAGGGCTGACTGAGCCACCGGCAGTAAAAGCCGCTCCTTCATACCAGAAGGTGTAAATGCCATTCATTGCCGTGGCGCGCTGCTGGGCGTCGGAATTGGGAGAGACGTCCTCCAGCTTGACAAAGGCCCAGCGGTCGGTGCTGGCGGTGGGCGATGGGGTATTTTCCAGGAGATGACGCCCAATGCGAACTGGCCTGTCCCGGTTGCTGTATTCAACACGCTCTTTACGCCCTCAGTATTGGATTGCTCGGTGACTACCGCTGTTGCCGTGCTGTCAACAGGGCGTGCGGGTTCCAGCATGCCTTGAGAAAGCCCCATGGCACAAGGTTTGCCAAGGAAGCGAATATTGGAGGCGGACTGGGCACCGGAGGTGGGAACCCGGCGCGCCAGGTTTACTACGGAGCCGGTAGCTCCCCCGAACAGGGCGCCGTCCACGCTACCAATCCCATCTCTGCCGGCAGCGGCGCTGTAAGCCTGAGCCGTAACGCTGGGCTGGCAAGCGGGGGTGAGATTGGGTGCGGTGGCGCTAAAGGGCGCTGCGGTGCAGCTGGCGGCGATGTCGCCCGTGGCGATATCGTTTTTCTGGAGCTGATAGTACAGCGGGTAGCTCACGGCAACACCAAAGACCTGCCCGACGTTGGTCGCCACTTCCCCGCCGAGGGTTCCCAGTACCCGCACAATATCCAGGTTCTGCTTGTTGATCAGGTATTCGGTGTCGGAAAAGCCTCTGTCAGGGTAGCTCTGGCCGGGAAGACCCGAAGCGTCTCCTTTAAGGGAAGTCGTAAAGGTTTTGGTAACGAGGTCGCAGCTGTTGTAGCGTCCGATGTCGTAGGCCCCACCGTTGAGGATGACGTTGGTGGTGGCAGCTGAACCAGCCGCGCACTTGCCGGCACTGCCCTGCAATGCCAGGTCATTGATACGTTTGAGGTTGCCCGGCAGGTAGCCTTTTGGATTCGGCTCACCCGCCATGCTCAGATGCGGGGAATAGGCATTGAAGGAGCCGCCTTCGACTGTGTAGTAGACCACGACCTTCTTGCCGGAGAGGGCTGCCCCTGCCGCAGCGCTCATGGTGCAGGCATAACCTGCCCGTTCCCCAGCGGCCTTGCCTGGTTCGATGCCTGCGCCCTCCAGATTCTGCAGCGAGGAGCTCCCCGACAGCATACATAAGTGGTGGGGCCAGCTGCAATCTGAGCCGGGGTCAAGGCGAAGGCTGCCGGCGCTCCTCCATTTTCTCCGGTTCCTTGGCGGAATTATGATATACATATATAAAAAGGCATGCAAGCCATATATATCTATATATCATTACGATTGAACTTTATTTTATGGATGAGTTCTAACAAGTATCTGTAAAAAAACAGGTATGACTAATTCATTTAAATAGGAGATGATGACATTCGAGACTTCCCTTCAGGTAATCAGACAGGCAGAGCATGCTATCTGATTATTGTTTTCTACCAGTCAAATTTGGCTGAATCCTTGGGCTGGTAGTTTTTGTTCTTAATTTTGATACCCCGGTGGGGTTCTTGATTATTTGCAAAAGGAGTTAGCGATGTCTGCAATTACACCTGAGACCATTGCAGTTGGTCACAAGAGGGAGAGCAGTGCGAGCAGTCGTGCTTACGACATGTCGGAATGGTATGACTCCAGGTTCTACAAGCTGGGTCTGCTGCCGATACTGGGGATAGCGGTTTTCTGGGTCTGGTTTCAACGCACCTATGCCTATTCCCACGGGATGGACTCCATGGAGCCGGAGTTCGAGCAAATCTGGATGGGGCTATGGCGTTTCCAGATGATGCTCTGGCCAACCCTGGCCGTGGTCGTCTGGGGCTGGGTATGGAAGACGCGCGATACGAAGGAGCAACTGGCAAGCCTTACAGTAAAGAAGGAAATCAAGCGGTACTTCTATTTCCTGATGTGGCTTGGCGTCTACATGTTCGCCGTCTACTGGGGATCGAGCTTCTTCACGGAGCAGGATGCTTCATGGCACCAGGTGATCATCCGCGACACCAGCTTTACACCCAGCCATATACCGCTGTTCTATGGGGCGTTCCCGATGTACATCATCATGGGCGTATCGACTTTCCTGTATGCAAGTACGCGCC
>NZ_JCAHZJ010000074.1:0-2275 GCF_059489795.1 Nitrosospira sp. CT | reverse complement strand
ACCATCCAAACATCATGTAGACGAGTATGGCAAAGCCTGTCGCCAGCAATCCGTAACCCAGGGGAATCCGGTTGACCGACAAGGCCGCACCGAATCCCATGAATAACAGCGCTAGTGACCCCGTAATGGGCCAGGGGGATGGCGCCGGAACGTAGTAATGACTCGCTTCTTGACTCACTTTTTTCTCTCTTTATGGTTGATCGATAGGATGCCGGCTGGTTTTGACAGCAGCTATTGCCAAAAATATTGCATAAGGGGCACCACCAGAGAGAAAGCCAGCGCATAAAGAGCCGTTCTGATTGCTGCAAGCTTCCTCTCGATCTCCTCATCTTCCGACAGATTCACGGGTTGCGACATATCCATATTTTTCGACATGACGATCTCCTGTTTATCGATTAGCGGATTACTTCACAATTGGCGGCGTTTCAAAGGTGTGATAGGGCGCCGGCGAGGGCAAGGTCCACTCCAGTGTTTTTGCACCCTCCCATGGTTTTTGGGGCGCCTTTGCTCCCCCGCGGATGCACTTCAGTACCACATAGAGGAACAACAACTGGGTCATACCGAATCCAAACGCTCCAATACTGGAAATCATATTGAAGTCCGCAAATTGCAGCGCATAGTCGGGAATACGGCGCGGCATGCCGGCAAGCCCTAGGAAGTGCTGGACGAAGAAAGTGAGGTTGAAGAAGAACATGGACAGCCAGAAGTGCCATTTGCCCAGTGTCTCGTCATACATGTGACCCGTCCACTTCGGCAGCCAGTAGTACGCACCGGCGAAGATGGCGAAGAGTGAGCCGGATACCAGCACATAGTGGAAGTGCGCGATCACATAGTAGGTATCCTGCACTTGGACATCGATCGGGACAATGGCACACACCACGCCGCTGAAACCTCCGATAACGAACAGGAAAATGAAGCCGATGGAAAACAGCATGGGTGTCTCGAAAGTCATGGAGCCACGCCACATCGTGGCGGTCCAGTTGAACACTTTCACACCGGTCGGAACCGCGATCAGCATAGTGCCGTACATGAAAAACAGCTGCCCTACCACCGGCATGCCCGCAGTGAACATATGGTGCGCCCAGACGATGCAGGAAAGAATGGCGATGGAAGCGGTTGCATACACCATCGAGGAATATCCGAACAGCGGCTTGCGGGAAAAAGTGGGAATCACCTCGGAGACAATACCGAATGACGGCAGGATCATGATGTAGACTTCGGGGTGCCCGAAGAACCAGAAAACATGCTGGAACAGCACTGGATCACCCCCACCCGCCGCATTGAAGAAATTGGTGCCGAAATTGCGGTCAGTCAGCAGCATGGTCACCACACCCGCCAGCACCGGCATGACCAGCACCAGCAGATACGCAGTGATCAGCCAGGTCCACACGAACATGGGCATCTTCATCAGGGTCATGCCCGGCGCGCGCATGTTGAGAATGGTGGTGATGATGTTGATCGAACCCAGGATGGAGGAAGCACCGAGTATATGGATGGCAAAAATCATCATGTCCATCCCGATGCCCATCTGCACCGACAGCGGAGGATAAAAAGTCCAGCCCCCGGCAGCAGCGCCGCCAGGCGCGAAGAAAGAAGTGATGAGCAACAATGCCGCGGGAGGAAGCAGCCAGAAGCTCCAGTTATTCATTCGCGCAAAGGCCATGTCGGGAGCGCCGATCATCATCGGTATCTGCCAGTTGGCAAAACCGACGAAGGCCGGCATGATGGCGCCGAATACCATCACCAATCCGTGCATGGTTGTGAGCTGGTTGAAAAATTCGGGATTGACGATCTGCAACCCCGGCTGAAAAAGTTCGGCCCGAATGGTCAGCGCCATTACGCCCCCTGTCAGGAACATGATGAAGCTGAACCACAGATACATCGTGCCGATATCCTTGTGATTCGTGGTGGTCAGCCACCGCATCAGGCCGGTGGGGGGATGGTCGTGCGCGTGATCGACGCCATGCACGACATCGTAATCAGGTATTGCTGCCATGAGTTTCTCCTGAGTGCTGTTTCTTGAATATTTTTGATATCTCTGCCGACTGTTATCCCAACTCATCAAAGGAGGATAGCGATCGCTCTGTCATCCTGCTGCAGTGTCATGTTGGGCAACATCGAATACGCAGGTTCATGATTTCTCCTTGACTATCTTCTGTGTTGATTGATTTCGGATGGCTGGACGGCATCGCCTGTCGAGTTGCCGAAGGAATTGCGCTGGTAGGTGATCACCGAGGCAATATCCACATCCGACAGGTGCTTGAATGGCGCCATT
>NZ_JCAHZJ010000073.1:0-1984 GCF_059489795.1 Nitrosospira sp. CT | reverse complement strand
ATGGGGTTACTCCTTTGCGCTTTCAGCGCTCAATTTGATAAAGATTCGCACCTCTATCAAACCGGGTAACCCCGCTTTTCGCAAGGCCCTACTGTCCGATTAAATCTGAACTACTACAATTAAGAGTAGGGTACCGAGAATCACTCCGGCAATGCGTCCCGCTGCTTTCCCCGCCCGCTGAGCGTCCATCTGACTGCCCCCCGTTGAACGGCCTCTTTGACCTGCCTCTTTGGCTTCCATTATCAGCCCTCATTAAATCCCTTCCTGCCGCATGGATACCTTGACCCATGCTTTAAGCGGCGCATTGCTTGCGCGGGCAACCGCTCCACCCTCACATCATGCGCCTGACACCGGGCAGTTGATATTGCGCGCTCGCATGACCGCAGGCTTCATTGCAGCCGCGTTTCCCGACGTCGATTTCGTGTTGCGCGCGATCGATACGCTCACGTATGTCACATTTCATCGCGGCATTACCCATTCAATCATACTGTTGCCTTTCTGGGCCTGGCTCGTTGCGTGGATCCTCTCGAGTTTGTCTCGCCTTTCACGCTGGCCGTATCCCTGGCAGGCATTCTATGGCATCGCTGCGCTCGGTATAGGCATTCATATCGCCGGTGACGTGATTACCTCTTACGGTACGATGCTGCTGGCTCCGTTTTCCAGGCATGCTTTCAGCATTCCCTTCACATTCATTATCGATCCCTATTTCACCGGAATAATCGTGATCGGCCTTGTGGCCAGCATATTCAGGCCAAAAGGCCGATATCCGGCGGTTGCTGCCTTGCTGATCCTGGGATGTTACGTTGGCTTCCAGGGGATTCTGCATTCACGAGCCATGGAGATTGGCGAGGCATACGTCAAAAACCATCAATTGAAGGAGGCTCAGGTCCACGCCTTCCCTCAACCGCTCTCGCCCTTCAACTGGAAGATTATCGTCAGCCATGACGATGACTATGAAGTGGCCTCGGTCAATCTGTGGCGTACGCAAGAACCTGGGGCCTCCGCTGCCGGGAGCGGTTTGCCAGGCTGGTGGGAAGCGATTGCTGCAGGTTATCAGCCTGTTTCAACAGCAAAATGGACACGGCATAGTCGATTTGGTGAAACAGAGCGTCAGAGTGCTCTTGCCCGCGAGGCGTGGGGACAGGAGATTTTCGCCGGATTTCGCCACTTTGCGGCATTTCCTGCCCTCGATCGGATCGAGTATTACCCGGACGCAGTCTGCGTGTCTTTTCTTGATTTGCGTTTCATCGTTCCTTCCCTTCAGCCATCCCTGGTATTCGGCCTCTGCCGCGAAGGTCAGAATGGATCCTGGCAACTCGCACGCGACCGCGGCCTCTTCGGAAGAGACTGACGTAACATCGCAATTTCCCCCGGAATCGCGGTTTACCGAGCTTCCCGCTCTATCCTTTTCTTTGCCACCCGTTCTCTGTGCACGTTCAGGCCATTCAAACAAAGTAATCCATCGAATTTTGATGATGGGTTCCGGCTTTCAGCCTCCACCCATCCTACCGTACTTCGATGTCCCTCGCGGATAGGTCGCGTCCATTCATCCTCCTGCCGCTGAATTTCGGATTGTGCGAGATTTGGTAGGGTATGAACTGGATATCTCCCGCTGGAATATGCCCGGGTTCCATTTATCCCCCTCTATCACCTCAGCTCACTTCCTTCTACTCAACCTCGATAAAAGTTGATATTGGTCAAGGTTTCACCTCGTGCTGAGGCATACGATTCGATACCGGATAAGAGAATCCGATTATCTTTAATAACCCTACTCGTGGACCAAATATTCGGGAATCAATGAGGAAAACATGAAGATCAACGTACCCTCCGCCCTTGCAGGAGTCATGACGTACGTGACGTATCCCGGACTGGCGATGGCGGCAGCCGACCCCTACCAGTTAAATCTGCCCGAGCCGCAGACAGTCATTGCCCAGCAGATCTACGACCAGCACACGATGGTTCTGTGGATTTGCCTGGCGATATT
>NZ_JCAHZJ010000072.1:0-3138 GCF_059489795.1 Nitrosospira sp. CT | reverse complement strand
TTACCCATACGGAGCATTATGAGGCGCCGCAGGGAGAGGCGGAAGAAGTTCTGGCGGGTATCTGGGGGCAGGTGCTGGGTGTGGCAGAGGTGGGACGGCATGACAACTTCTTCGAGCTGGGGGGCGATTCCATACTCAGTCTCCAGATTGTCACACGGGCGCGCCGTGCCGGCTGGAAGATCACGCCACGCCAATTGTTCGAGCGGCAGACCATCGCTTCGTTGGCGGCGGTGGCAATGGCACTCGAGGCTCAAGATGCCGTTGCTACCCTGGCCCCGATCGCAAGCGCACAACCGAAAGAAGAATGGAGCGGCGGCGGCTCGGAGAGACTTCTATCGCTGCTGCCTATTCAGGCTGAATTTTTCGAACGGGAAATTCCCGCGCGACATCACTGGAACCAGGCCGCGCTCCTGAAAAGTCGCGAGTATTTGAATCCTGCACATCTGGGAGAGGCACTGGAAGCCGTGGTGCGGCACCACGATGCGCTTCGTTTCCGCTTCGCCGGAAATGAAAGGAGCCAGTGGCAGCAGTCTTGTGGGGGATCGATCGCTGCTGATTTGTTATGGGTGCGCAAAGCTTCTACCGAAGCCGATCTGGAAGCGCTGTGCAACGAGGCGCAGCGCAGCCTGAATCTCGTGGAAGGCCCATTGCTGCGCGCCGTGCTTTTCGATATGGACGATCCCAGCCAGCGGTTGCTGCTGGTTATTCATCACCTTGTGATCGACGGTGTCTCCTGGCGTATCCTGCTCGAGGATTTGCAGAGTGCCTATAGTCAGGCCCGCAATGCCCAAGCTATCACATTGCCCGAAAAATCGGGCAGCTATGAGGCGTGGGCCGCCCGGCTGCAGCGTTATGCACATGAAAATGCGGAAGAATTGATTTACTGGCGAAGCTTGACGGGAGCACCGGTCATACTGCCCTGCGATAACCCCGAGGGCGCGAGCTTCGTCCGTCACCAGCGCGATGCTGTGCTCAAGCTGGGCAAGGCGCAGACCCGCGCCTTGCTCAAGGAGGCGCCCGCCGCCTATCGTACTCACGTAAACGATCTGTTGCTTACCGCCCTGGGAAGCGCCCTCTGCCGGTGGAGCGGCCATAAGAAAATCCTGATCGATCTTGAAGGTCATGGGCGGGAAGATTTATACGATATCGACCTTTCACAAACGGTCGGCTGGTTTACCACCCTCTATCCCGTGTTGCTCGACCCAGCCGGAGACCTGGCTCAGAGAATCAAGCGCATCAAGGAAGATCTGCGGAGGGTACCGAACAAGGGAGTGGGTTACGGCCTGTTCAAGTATCACGGCACGTCCGAACAGCGTGAAGTCCTGGCATCCCTGCCCAGGCCTGAAGTCGTATTCAATTACCTGGGGCAACTGGATGCGAGTTTCGACGAAAGCGCGCTGTGGACGTTGGCGACCGAATCGACAGGGGATCTGACCGATGAAAATGCGCCTCTCAGTCATGATATTTCCATAAATGGTCATGTTTATGAGGGCGAACTGTGTCTTACGGTGAGCTATAGCGACGCGCGTTACCACAGGACGACAATTGAGGCATTCATGAACGTTTACCAAGCTGAGCTTGAAACGCTGATTGCCCATTGCAACCGTGGCATACAAGGCCTTACCCCTTCGGATTTCCCCTTGATCGAAATCACCCAGCGCGAGCTGGACAGTCTGCCTCTGCCCACCGCCGCCGCACAGCTTGAAGACCTTTATCCGCTTTCTCCATTGCAGGAGGGCATACTTTTCCACAGCGTATTTGACAGGGACGATCACGGTGTTTACCTCAATCAGTTGAGAGCCGATATTGAGGGACTGGATGCAACTCGTTTCAGGGCTACATGGCAGGCTGCAGTGGCCTGCCATCCAGTGTTACGGACAGGTTTCGTGACTCAGGACAACAAGCCCCTGCAATGGGTAGCCAAGTCCGTCGAGTTGCCATTTGTGGAACACGACTGGCGGACCAGGGAGGATAAGGAGCATAGGGAGGAAAGGGAGCGCGATCTTGAGGCATTGGCGCGGACGGAACACGCCTCGGGTTTTGATCTTGCCCGACCCCCGCTCATGCGCATCGCGCTGGTGAGATTGACCGACGACCGGTACCACTTCATCTGGACGATCCATCACTTGCTGCTTGACGGATGGAGCACTTCTCAACTGGCTGGGGAAGTATTGCGGCGATATGCCGGAGACCTCTCTCCAGTTCAGGAAGCGTCGTTCCGGGACAGAGGCGAGTATCGCCGGTTTATCGAATGGCTGCAGCATCGCGATATGGAAGCTTCCGAAGCATACTGGAGGGAGCGGCTGAAGGGAATCGGGGAGCCGACGCGGTTGGCGGCGATATTGCCTGCGCACCGTGAAAATTCCGATCATGAAGAGTATGGGGAGCATATCACTGAACTGCCGCTTTCCCTTTCCGAGAGGTTGATTCAGTTTGCCCGTCGCGAACGCGTCACCCTTAACACGCTGATACAGGGTGTCTGGGCGATCTTGCTGAGCCAGTACACCGGGAAGCAAATCGTCCTTTTCGGCACCACGGTGGCGGGAAGGCCGGCGACGCTGCCGGGAGCGGAGCACTTGCTGGGATTGTTCATCAATACACTCCCAGTTGCGGCAACACTCCAGCCGGAGTGCGAGATTGGCGCATGGCTGCGCGATCTGCAAGCGCAAAATCTGGCTTCACGCGAACACGAACATACGCCCCTATATGAAATCCAGCGCTGGCTGGGACAAAGCGGGCAGGGATTATTCGACAGCATTCTCGTATTCGAGAACTATCCCATGGATGAGGCGTTGCGGGAATCGAGTCCGGGCGGGCTTGCTTTTTTCAACATCCGTAATCGCGAAAGCAGCAATTATCCAATGATGGTATCGGTCATGCAGAGTAATGTGTTGTCGCTGGGCTACAGCTACGATTGCAGATATTTTTCGCAAGCGGTGGTGGAATCCATTGCAACACAGCTCAACAGACTGCTCGACAGGATTACCACCACTCCCGTGAACTCGCTACAGAGATTGGGCGACATCGACATACTGAGTGAAGCCGAGCGGGCGCAGCTTCAGGTCTGGGGGATCAATGAGCAGCGCTACGCCAACACCGAGCCTGTACACAGGCTGATCGAACGACAGGTTGAAGCCC
>NZ_JCAHZJ010000071.1:0-17823 GCF_059489795.1 Nitrosospira sp. CT | reverse complement strand
CCAATACCATCGTGATCGCCGCCGTCAACGTGGTCTTGCCGTGGTCCACGTGTCCTATCGTCCCTACGTTGATGTGCGGCTTCGTCCGCTCAAATTTGCTCTTTGCCATGATGATCCTTTTATTTGATGACGATTATTTCTTGCTTATGATTGCTTCGGCCACGTTCTTCGGCGCTTCGGCGTAATGCTTGAATTCCATCGTATACGTGGCCCGACCCTGTGTTGCAGACCGTAACGAAGTTGCATAACCGAACATTTCCGCCAGCGGCACTTCTGCACGCACCAGCTTGAGGCCGGGCAGATCGTCCATGCCCTGAATCATGCCACGCCGTGAGGACAGGTCCCCTACGACATTCCCCATGAAGTCCGCCGGCGTTTCCACTTCTACGGACATCATCGGTTCCAGCAATACAGGACTGGCCTTGCGCATACCATCCTTGAATGCAATCGAGGCAGCCATCTTGAACGCGTTTTCATTCGAATCGACATCATGATAAGAGCCGTCGAACAATGTGACCTTGACATCCACCACCGGAAAACCTGCCAGCACGCCATTCGGAAGCGTTTCTTCAAGGCCTTTCTGCACTGCGGGAATATATTCCCTGGGCACGGTTCCACCCTTGATTGCATCAACAAACTCGAAGCCCTTGCCGGCCTCGTTCGGCTCCATCTTGATCCAGACATGACCATACTGACCTCGTCCGCCGGACTGCTTGATGAATTTGCCTTCGACCTCCACCAATTTCCGGATTGCTTCCCGATAAGCCACCTGGGGAGCGCCCACATTGGCTTCGACGCCAAATTCGCGTTTCATCCGATCCACAATGATTTCCAGATGCAATTCGCCCATTCCGGAAATGATGGTTTGACCGGACTCCTCATCGGTGCGCACACGGAAGGAAGGATCCTCCTGGGCGAGACGATTCAATGCGATGCCCATTTTTTCCTGATCCAGCTTGGTTTTCGGTTCCACCGCGACGTGAATCACGGGCTCCGGAAACACCATGCGCTCCAGGGTGATGACATCACCAGGATCACACAGCGTGTCCCCGGTAACCGCCTCCTTCAAGCCCACTGCTGCGGCTATATCCCCCGCGCGGACTTCCTTGATTTCTTCCCGCTGGTTGGCGTGCATCTGCAGCAGTCTTCCAATCCGCTCCTTGCGCCCCTTGATCGGGTTATAAACGGTATCACCAGAGGTTACAACTCCTGAATACACGCGAAAAAAGATCAATTGGCCCACATAGGGGTCAGTGGCAATCTTGAAGGCAAGACCAGCAAACGGCTCATCGTCACTCGCATGGCGTTCAGCGTGCTCGCCACTCTCTTTTTCGCCGTCAACTGCCTCGATGTCGGCTGGGGACGGCAAATAATCGAGTACGGCATCGAGCATTGCCTGCACGCCTTTATTCTTGAAGGCGGATCCGCAGAGCATGGGTACGATTTCATTGGCAAGGGTACGAATGCGAAGACCCTGCTTAATATCCGCAGGCGACAAGTCGCCTTCTTCCAGATATTTGTTCATCAATTCTTCATTCGCCTCGGCAGCCGACTCCACCATTTTCTCGCGCCAGGATTTGACATCTTCAGCCATGTTCGCGGGGATATCGCGCTCCTCGAATCTCATTCCCTGACTGGCGTCGTCCCAATGAATAGCCTTCATCTTGATGAGGTCGACAACACCCTCGAATTTGTCCTCCGCGCCTATCGGCAACTGAATGGGTACAGGATGCGCCTTGAGCCGGCTTTGTATCTGCTCATAAACACGCATAAAATTGGCGCCGGCACGATCCATCTTGTTGACAAAAGCAAGACGGGGAACCTTATATTTGTTCGCTTGACGCCATACCGTCTCGGTCTGGGGCTGCACGCCACCCACTGCACAAAATACGGTGCAGGCGCCATCGAGAACACGCAACGATCTCTCCACTTCGATAGTGAAATCAACGTGGCCCGGCGTATCGATGATATTGATGCGATGGTCTGGGTAATTATGATCCATCCCTTTCCAGAAGCATGTGGTGGCGGCAGAGGTAATTGTAATGCCGCGCTCCTGCTCCTGCTCCATCCAGTCCATGGTAGCCGCACCGTCATGCACTTCGCCAAGCTTATGCGATACGCCTGTATAGAACAGGATGCGTTCGGTGGTCGTAGTTTTTCCGGCGTCTATATGCGCCATGACGCCAATATTTCGGTAACGTTCAATAGGTGTCTTTCTTGCCACAGTTTTCTAGCCTTAAAATTGGAAAACTGCCGGTGGCACAATGCTCCCGGCAGCTAAAAATCAGGGACTTTTCAATCTGGATCAGGCAAACCAGGTCATGATGGCAGGTTTCCCTGCGCCATCATTGCCGTCAGAATCGATAATGCGCAAATGCCTTGTTCGCCTCGGCCATACGATGAACTTCCTCGCGTTTCTTGACCGCTCCACCCCTGCCTTCAGCAGCTTCTGCCAGCTCGCCCGCCAACCGGGCGCCCATGGATTTTTCAGCTCTTTTACGCGCGGCATCACGTAACCACCGCATCGCGAGGGCATTACGCCGAATCGACCGGACTTCTACCGGAACCTGGTAGTTGGCCCCGCCAACGCGGCGGCTTTTTACTTCCACCATTGGGCGGACATTGGACAGTGCCTGCGTAAATACTTCCACCGGATCCTTGCCCGTCTTCTTGTGAATCTGATCCATAGCCCCGTAGATAATTCGCTCTGCCACGGATTTCTTGCCTCGCGTCATCAATACATTGACAAATTTCGCCACTTCGGCATTATGGTACTTTGGGTCCGGTAAAATTTCGCGTTTTGGAACTTCTCTCCGTCTTGGCATTTTCTAACCTTGGCGTAATTATTCAGCTTACTTTATCGTCGGGGCAATCCCGATCAATCGTCTGGTGGTGTCGGGATTCAAACTGTTTTTAAGCCGACTTCGGCTTCTTGGCGCCGTATTTCGATCGCCCCTGCTTGCGGTCCTTGACTCCGGCAGTATCCAGGCTGCCGCGTACAGTATGGTAGCGCACGCCCGGCAAATCCTTGACACGACCACCCCGGATCAAAACCACCGAGTGTTCCTGAAGATTGTGGCCTTCTCCACCGATATAACTGGATACCTCGAAGCCGTTAGTCAAACGGACGCGCGCCACCTTGCGCAAAGCCGAATTCGGTTTTTTGGGCGTGGTGGTATAAACCCGTGTGCAAACTCCCCGCTTTTGGGGGCTGTTTCCCAATGCGGGAACTTTGCTTTTCAGAGGTTTTGCCGCGCGCGGCTTACGTACTAACTGACTGATTGTCGGCATTTTATTTTCCAGAAAAACGGGAGGGCGACTTACCTGTCCCGCTGCCAATATAAACTTACTTCTCTATCCGGCCGCTCATGCTATCGATCTGCCGGCGGCTTAAAAAACTGCGAATTCTATGGACTTTATCTTGCCATGTCAAGCTAAAGCCTTTTTGTTTTCAATAGGCAATGAGAACTCATCACAGGAATCTGCCGTGATGAACATCTCATTGCCCGCGTGATTTTTACCAGGAACGAAATGACGCAAAGCGGAAAAATCCTGCTCGGCGCCCATCAGAGGCTTTGAAACAAAAACAGATTACAAAACAGGGTCCCGAGTCGAAATCAACTGGTGCAGCAGTTGCGGACTGCGCGGTGAAGCTCCTGAAGAACATCAATCAAATGCAGGAATACAACAAACCTGTTCAGGAATCCAACACAAAGAAATCCGATAAAGAGTGGCCCAGTTCATGTCCCCGCCATGCACCTCATGCAGTTACCCGCGCCTCGCGCTTTTTGGCAGTCAGCGCATGGTTGCCGAGCTTCTTCAAAACCTCCCAGGCGGGGCCTGGGAACTTGTGCAATTTTATCATGACATCCTCAAGCGCTGCGAGGAACCAGTCGACATCGCTCTCGCCGATGTTCAGCGGCGGCAGAATCTTGACAATGGGCATGGCATGGCCTGCTACCTGGGTAAGAATATGATGATCGTCAAGAAGCGGAAGAACGATTGCCTGAGCAAAAAGGTTTTCATCCATCTTGTTGACCATTGCCCATGCAGCTCGCAGCGACATTGATTCCGGCTGGCCAAACTCGATTGCAATCATGAGCCCGCGCTGCCGCACTCCCTTGAGAAATTCGAAGCGCGGCACCATCGCCTCGATTCCTTTCCTGAAACGCTCCCCAAGTACCATGGCCCGATCCATGAGCTTCTCATCGTCCAGGACACTGAGTGAGGCCAAAGCTGCGACCATCGCCATATTGCCCATCCCGAAAGTGGATGCATGAACAATCGCACGATGCAGACTGTCGTAAACGCTATCGTAGACGGCACGTCGGGTAATTGTCGCGCCGACTGGAATATAGCCTCCGGAAAGCGCCTTGGAAAGACAGACGATGTCTGGCCGGAAATCGGGAACCCATTGACTGGCCAGAAAACGCCCCGTGCGGCCCATACCACACTGAATTTCGTCGCAAACCATCAAGGTGCCGTATTTTCGGCATAACTCCTGCGCACCCAGCAGGTACTCGTCGCTGGCGATATTGACTCCCTTGCCCTGTATCGGCTCAAAGACGAAGGCTGCGACATCGCCCTTTGCCAGACGCGCTTCCAGCCCGGCCAGGTCGCCCATTTTCACTTCTGAGCTGCCGGGAAGCATTGGCTCAAAACCCCTGCGAAAACTCGCTTCCCCATTCAGTGACAAGGACCCCATGGTCAAGCCGTGAAATGCCTTGGCGAGATGCGCAGTAGAGGGCCGACCTGTATACCCACGTGCAAACTTGATTGCTGCTTCGATTGCTTCCGTACCGGAGTTACTGAAGTAAACGGTATCCAGTCCCGGAGGCATTCGTTTTACCAGTTCGCGCGCCAGTACCGCGGCAAGCGGCGGAGCATCAAAACCGACCCACCCGGGAAACTCGGCATCCATTACCTGTTGCAGTGCATTACGGATAGCAGGATGCCGGCGCCCGAAATTGAAAACACCCCAGTTGGTCAGAAAATCGAGATAGCGGGTGCCGGTCTCATCCCAGAGATAAGCACCCTCCCCTCTCACCCAGGTTCGGTTGAATCCAAGTGTACGCAGCACCTTGACGAAGACCGGATTTATATGCTCTTCGTAAAGCTCGAAGTTTTTGCCGCGAGTTTCGGCAATGATGGCATTAATATCGATGGGCATGATTCGATTCCGTCAGATACCAGAGGCTATATGCCAGCATTGCCAGTGAGCAGGATGAGGCTCGCGAGCTTCCCTTTCCCCGCCTGTTTTCAGACAGCGTATCCACTGTTTCTAATTTCTCCTGTCTCTTCCTCACTCAAAGGAGGCGTTTCGCCGGTATCCAGCATGAGGCGCTGCTTCTTGCGGGTATTGTGAAAGGCCAAACCCGTACCTGCGGGAATAAGGCGTCCTACAATAACATTTTCTTTCAGCCCCCGCAGGTCATCCTTCTTGCCCATGATCGCCGCTTCGGTCAGCACCCGTGTAGTTTCCTGGAACGAGGCCGCGGAAATGAACGAGTCGGTGGAAAGTGAGGCTTTAGTGATGCCGAGCAGCATATATTCATAGGTTGCTGGCTTCTTGTCCTCTAATTCAATCTGTTCGTTTTCCGCAAGCATTTCGGCGCGTTCAACCTGTTCACCCGGAATGAAGCGCGTATCGCCGGAATCCACGATCTGCACACGGCGCAGCATCTGGCGCACTATCACCTCGATGTGCTTGTCGTTGATCTTGACGCCCTGCAAGCGGTACACATCCTGCACCTCGTCGGTAATATAGCGCGCCAGCGCTTCCACCCCCAGGAGACGGAGAATATCGTGTGGATCGGCAGGACCGTCGACGATACTTTCTCCCTTGTTCACCACCTGCCCATCGTGAGCAGTCACGTGCTTGTCCTTGGGAATGAGATATTCGTGCGACACTCCATCCAGGTCCGTGATGACCAGCCGTTGCTTGCCCTTGGTGTCCTTGCCGAAGGACACGATTCCGGTGACTTCTGCCAGTACGCCCGCATCCTTTGGGGAACGCGCTTCGAACAATTCCGCAACGCGAGGCAAGCCACCCGTAATGTCCCGCGTTTTCGAGCTTTCCTGCGGAATACGCGCGAGAACCTCACCGACACTGACCTGCTGCCCATCCCGAACAGTGATGATGGAACCCACCTGGAAGGTGATGTGAACCGGTAAATTACTGCCCGCCAGCACCTCCTTGCCCTCGTCATCCAGGAGCTTCACCATCGGGCGCAATCCCTTCGTTTGCACCACCCCACGGCGCTTCGGATCGATCACCACCAGCGTGGACAAACCGGTTACTTCATCTATCTGCTTGGCCACGGTCACGCCTTCTTCCACGTTCTCGAAGCGGACCTTGCCAGAGTATTCAGTAATGATTGGACGCGTGTGCGGATCCCATGCCGCCAGCACCTGCCCAGCTTTCACGGCTTCTCCGTCACGAATCAGCAAGGTCGCGCCGTACGGCGCCTTGTGCCGTTCCCGCTCACGCCCGTTGTCATCCTGAATCACTACTTCGCCGCTACGGGAAATCGCGATCAGTTCGTTACGCGCATTGGTTACATAGCGCATGCTCGGTGAATACCGCACAACACCATTGGATTTGCTCTCGACCTGACTTGCGACCGCTGTTCGGGAAGCCGCCCCTCCGATATGGAAAGTGCGCATGGTCAGCTGAGTGCCAGGCTCACCGATCGATTGAGCTGCGATCACGCCCACTGCTTCGCCAACATTGACCGGTGTGCCGCGTCCCAGATCGCGTCCATAACATTTGGCACACAGGCCATAACGGGTTTCACAGGTAAGCGGGGTGCGGACCTTCACTTCATCTATACCCAGCATCTCAATGGCATCCACTGCATTTTCATCCAGCAGCATGCCTGCCGGGTAAATCACGGCCTGATGCTCCGGATTGATAATATCATTGACCACTACACGGCCGAGGATACGTTCGCGCAACGCTTCGATGACCTCGCCACCTTCGACCAATGCCTTCATCACCACCCCGTTACTGGTGCCACAGTCCTCCTGGGTTACGACCAGATCCTGTGTCACATCGACAAGCCGGCGGGTAAGATAGCCTGAGTTAGCCGTCTTCAGCGCCGTATCGGCCAGACCCTTGCGCGCACCGTGAGTGGAAATAAAGTACTGCAAGACGTTCAATCCTTCGCGGAAATTAGCCGTGATGGGCGTTTCGATGATTGAACCATCCGGCTTGGCCATCAGGCCGCGCATTCCTGCCAATTGACGGATCTGGGCAGCAGAACCGCGAGCGCCCGAATCCGCCATCATATAGATAGAATTGAACGATTCCTGAATCAGCGGCTTTCCTGACTCGCCCGTTTTAGGGGCCCCAGTTTCCGGATCGATGATCGGCTCGACCCCGAGCTGGTCCATCATTGCCTTTGCAACCTGGTCGCCGGCGCGGCCCCATATGTCCACGACCTTGTTGTAACGTTCACCCTGGGTGACAAGACCGGACGTATACTGGAGTTCGATCTCCTGCACTTCCTTCTCGGAGGCACTGATGATTGCATCCTTCTGCGCGGGGGTAAGCATATCGTCCAGGCAGATCGAAATCCCGGCGCGCGTCGCATAGCTGAAACCGGCATACATCAGCTTATCGGCAAAAATCACGGTTTCGCGCAGGCCGCAGCGGCGGAAGCTTGCATTGATGAGCTTGGAGATTTCTTTTTTCTTGAGCACCTTGTTGATCAGCGGGAAAGGCAGCCCGGCAGGGAGAATCTCTGATAATAATGCGCGCCCTACCGTGGTTTCATACCGCGTGATCTTCTCGCGCCGCTCTCCATCCGCGGCCAGCTCGTATTCGGGGATCCTCACGGAAATCCGGGCATTCAGTTCGATAACACGGTTCTCGTACGCACGGGAAACTTCGCTGATATTGGCGAAATACATACCCTCACCCCGCGCATTGACCTTCTCGCGCGTGGTGGAGTACAGTCCCAGCACGATGTCCTGTGACGGCACGATAATGGGTTCGCCGTTAGCGGGTGACAAGACGTTGTTGGTCGACATCATCAGCGTGCGGCACTCCATTTGCGCTTCCAGCGAAAGCGGCACGTGGACCGCCATCTGATCGCCGTCAAAGTCCGCGTTGAAAGCGGCACATACCAACGGATGCAGTTGGATGGCCTTGC
Source organism: Nitrosospira sp. CT (assembly GCF_059489795.1). Classification (NCBI taxonomy): domain Bacteria; kingdom Pseudomonadati; phylum Pseudomonadota; class Betaproteobacteria; order Nitrosomonadales; family Nitrosomonadaceae; genus Nitrosospira; species Nitrosospira sp. CT. Next base: position 9,667 of record NZ_JCAHZJ010000071.1, on the reverse strand, counting down.
CTTCTATCAGGACCGGCTCAAACGCCTGAATACCCAGCCGATGCAAGGTCGGCGCCCGATTCAGCATTACAGGATGCTCACGAATGACATCTTCCAGGATGTCCCACACGATCGGGCTTTCGTTTTCGACCTCACGTTTCGCAGCCTTTATCGTGCTGGCGATACCCATTATCTCCAGCTTGTTGAAGATAAACGGTTTGAATAATTCCAGGGCCATTTTCTTGGGCAAACCGCACTGGTGCAGCTTGAGCTGCGGCCCCACCACGATAACCGACCGTCCGGAATAATCCACGCGTTTCCCAAGCAGGTTCTGGCGGAAGCGCCCGCCCTTGCCCTTGATCATGTCCGCAAGCGATTTCAGCGGGCGTTTGTTGGCGCCCGTCATGGCTTTGCCGCGACGGCCGTTATCCAGTAGTGAATCCACCGCTTCCTGCAGCATGCGCTTCTCGTTGCGCACGATAATTTCCGGCGCCTTCAGTTCGAGCAAACGTTTCAAGCGGTTATTGCGGTTAATGACGCGACGATACAAATCGTTGAGATCGGAAGTCGCAAAACGTCCTCCATCCAGCGGCACCAATGGCCGCAGTTCGGGAGGCAGCACGGGCAGCACCGCCAGAATCATCCATTCCGGTTTGATGCCGGATTTGCTGAATGCCTCCAACACTTTCAGGCGCTTCGAAATCTTCTTCATCTTCGTTTCGGAGCCGGTCGTTCCCATTTCGCGGCGAAGATTATCGATTTCTACACGAATATTCAGGGTATTCAATAGATCACGAATACCTTCCGCCCCCATACTGGCACGGAAATCATCCCCGTATTCCTCGGTTTTAGCCCGGTAATCGTCATCTGTCAGCAACTGGCATCGCTGGAGAGGCGTCAGGCCCGGATCCGTTACTACATACGCCTCGAAATAGAGCACCCGCTCTATGTCGCGCAAGGTCATATCCAGCACCATCCCCAACCTGGATGGCAGGGATTTCAGGAACCAGATGTGCGCCACCGGCGATGCCAGTTCGATATGACCCATGCGTTCGCGCCGCACTTTGGATAACGTGACCTCGACACCACATTTCTCGCAGATCACGCCGCGATGTTTCAAACGCTTGTACTTTCCGCAAAGGCACTCGTAATCCTTTACCGGACCGAATATTTTTGCGCAGAACAGGCCGTCTCGCTCGGGCTTGAACGTACGATAATTGATGGTTTCCGGCTTCTTCACCTCACCATAGGACCAGGAACGTATTTTCTCGGGAGAAGCCAGACCGATCTTGATCGAATCGAACTCTTCTTTCTGGGTAACCTGTTTGAATAAATCAAGCAGTGCTTTCATTTGTCACTCCTGTTGTTCAGGGGTCTATGCAAAAAACTATCCGGTGAAAAAACAAAGGCAGCAAAAAGGTATCGGATTCTCGTACCTCCAGAATAAAAATTGCTAATGCCGCTCCAAGTCGATATCCATGGCCAACGACCGGATTTCCTTCACCAGCACGTTGAAGGATTCGGGCATGCCCGCATCGATCTTGTGGTCGCCCTTCACAATGCTCTCGTATACTTTCGTGCGCCCGTTCACATCGTCCGACTTGACTGTCAGCATTTCCTGCAGCGTATAGGCAGAACCATACGCTTCGAGCGCCCATACCTCCATTTCTCCGAAACGCTGGCCGCCGAACTGGGCTTTGCCTCCGAGCGGCTGCTGAGTGACCAGACTGTAGGGGCCGGTTGAACGGGCGTGCATCTTGTCGTCCACCAAGTGGTGCAACTTCAACACATGCATGTAACCGACAGTAACCGGGCGATCGAAGGCCTCCCCCGTCCGGCCGTCATAAAGGTTCACCTGTCCCGAACGCGGCAAACCGGCAAGTTCGAGCATGTCCTTGATTTCCTGCTCCGTGGCGCCATCAAATACCGGCGTGGCAAAGGGCACTCCATCCTGGAGGTTTCCCGCCAAATCCACGATTTCCCCGTCGGTCAAGGAGGCGATATCTTCCGGTTTTCCACTGGTGTTATATATCTTGTCAAGAAAGGCTCGAAGCTCGGCGGCCTCCTTGCCTGCGCGCAGCATTTCGCCGATCTTCTGTCCCAGACCTTTGGCCGCCCAGCCGAGATGCGTCTCCAGGATCTGCCCCACGTTCATGCGTGACGGCACGCCCAACGGATTCAGCACCACGTCCACGGGGGTGCCATCGGCCATATAAGGCATATCCTCCACCGGCACGATCTTCGAAATGACACCCTTATTGCCGTGACGACCGGCCATTTTGTCTCCCGGCTGAAGGCGCCGCTTCACCGCAACGTATACCTTGACCATTTTCTGCACGCCTGGGGGCAGCTCATCGCCCTGGGTGAGCTTCTTTTTCTTCTCCTCGAAGGCCGCATCGAATGCCTTGCGTTTTTGCGCCAGCCCCTCTTCGATCTGTTCGAGCTGTACGCTCGCCCCTTCATCCGCCAGCCGTATGTCAAACCAATGGTGCGGGTCGTTGCTTTCCAGATATTCCTTCGTGATGGCCGCACCTTTAGCAAGCTTCTTGGGGCCGCCTGTGACAATCTTGCCGATGAGCAGGCGCTCGATCCGGACAAATGCGTCAGCTTCCACGATTCGCATCTGATCGGCCAGATCTTTCTTGTACCGCTTCAACTCATCGTCAATGATTTGCTGCGCACGCTTGTCCCGTTCGATACCTTCCCGGGTAAAGACCTGTACATCGATCACCGTTCCGGAGATGCCGGACGGCACTCGCAGGGAAGTATCCTTCACATCCGAAGCTTTCTCGCCAAAAATTGCGCGCAACAGTTTTTCTTCCGGAGTAAGCTGAGTCTCACCCTTGGGCGTCACTTTACCCACCAGTACATCACCGGCTTCCACCTCGGCTCCGATATGCACAATGCCTGAAGCATCCAGACGGCCTAGCTGTGCCTCCGAGAGGTTTGAAATATCGCCGGTAATTTCTTCGGTTCCAAGCTTTGTATCGCGGCTTACCACCGACAATTCTTCGATATGAATGGAGGTAAAGCGATCATCCGCCACAATACGCTCGGAAATGAGAATGGAATCTTCGAAGTTGTAACCGGTCCACGGCATAAACGCGACCAGCATGTTCTGCCCCAGCGCGAGTTCACCCTTGTCGGTGGAAGCACCGTCCGCTACCACATCTCCGCGCGCGATCACGTCGCCCACCTTCACCAGCGGCCGCTGGTTGATATTGGTGTTCTGGTTTGAGCGCGTATATTTCGTGAGGTTGTAGATGTCTACGCCCACTTCACCCGCACGGGTCTCGACGTCGTGCACCCGCACCACGATACGCCCCGCGTCAACATAATCCACCACGCCGCCCCGCACCGCTTTTACCGCGGTGCCGGAGTCTACAGCAACGACGCGCTCGATTCCCGTTCCGACCAGAGGTTTCTCGGCGCGCAGGCAGGGCACCGCCTGCCGCTGCATGTTGGAGCCCATCAATGCCCGATTGGCGTCATCATGCTCCAGGAAAGGAATCAGCGAGGCAGCGACCGAGACAATCTGTGCAGGCGCTACGTCCATGTATTCAATCCGGTCAGGGGTCGCCAGGGTAAACTCGTTCTTATGGCGACAGGAAACGATGTCATTGGTGAACCTGCCGTCTCCATCCAGTTCGGCGTTTGCCTGGGCAATTACATATTGCCCCTCCTCAATGGCTGAAAGAAAATGAATCTCATCAGTGACCAGACCGTTTGTTACCTTGCGATAAGGCGTTTCCATAAAGCCGTATTCATTGGTCTGGGCATATAACGCCAGCGAGTTGATCAAACCAATGTTGGGACCTTCTGGCGTTTCGATCGGACATACCCGCCCATAGTGAGTCGGGTGCACGTCACGTACCTCAAACCCCGCCCTCTCGCGCGTCAGGCCACCGGGTCCGAGCGCGGACACACGGCGTTTGTGCGTGATTTCAGAGAGTGGGTTGGTCTGGTCCATGAATTGCGATAGCTGGCTGGACCCGAAGAATTCACGCACCGCCGCAGATACCGGCTTGGCATTGATCAAGTCATGAGGCATCAGATTCTCTGATTCAGCCTGGCTCAGGCGCTCTTTTACTGCTCTTTCGACCCTCACCAGGCCGGAGCGAAACTGGTTTTCCGCCAATTCACCGACGGAGCGTACGCGACGATTGCCCAGGTGATCGATATCATCAATTTCCCCACGACCGTTACGGAGTTCCACCAGAATCCTGATCACCGCAATGATATCTTCGTTGGATAGCGTGGTCGGTCCATCCAGCTCGGTCTTACCGACCCTGCGATTGAATTTCATTCGCCCGACCACTGAGAGGTCATAGCGTTCGGGGGCATAGAACAATCCGGTGAAGAGCGCTTTGACTGCCTCCTCAGTAGGGGGTTCACCCGGGCGCATCATGCGGTAGATTGCAACCTGCGCCGCCATCTCATCTGCGGTTTCGTCTATCTTGAGAGTTTGCGATATATATGCGCCCTGATCGAGATCATTGGTATAAATCGTACGGATCTCTTCCACATCGGCATCCCGCAGCTTGCCCAGCAAGGTTTCCGTAATCTCATCATTGGCAAGCGCTAGAATTTCTCCCGTTTCCTTATCCACTACGTTGTGGCCCAGCACCCGCCCCAACAGGAAATCTTCCGGCACCTCAAGCCTGTCTATGCCGGCCTGCTGCATTTCGCGCACATGCTTCACAGTAATGCGCTTGTCCTTCTGGACGATGACCTTGCCGTTTTTCGACAGGATATCGAAGCGCGCGGTATCACCCCGCAAACGCTCCGGTAACAGTTCAAAAAGAATACTTTTCCGCGATATATGGAAAGAGTCAAAAGAAAAGAAATTCTCCAGGATCTGCTCGGGCGTGTATCCAATGGCCTTCAGCAATACGGTAATAGGCATTTTGCGGCGCCTGTCGACCCGAAAATAGAGGTAATCCTTGGGATCAAACTCAAAATCAAGCCAGGAACCGCGGTAAGGGATGATACGGGCGGAAAAAAGCAATTTACCGGATGAATGCGTTTTACCGCGATCGTGCTCGAAAAACACTCCGGGCGAACGATGCAACTGGGACACGATCACGCGTTCAGTGCCGTTAATCACAAATGAACCAGTGTTCGTCATGAGCGGAATCTCGCCCATGTAAACCTCCTGCTCCTTTACTTCCCTGACGGTCGGTTTGGACGCCTCCTTATCCATAATGGTCAAGCGCACCTTCGCCCGCAGGGGAGAAGCATAGGTAAGACCACGTTGTTGACACTCCTTCACGTCGAAAGGAGGTACACCGAGTACGTAGTTGACGAAATCGAGGCGTGCATTCCTGGAATGGCTCTCGATCGGGAAGATCGACAGGAAGGCGGCTTGCAATCCCTCCGGAGCGCGTTTATCGGGGTCGACACTGGCTTGCAGGAAAGCAGCGTAAGATTCGATTTGCGTAGCGAGAAGAAAGGGAATCGGCAAGACGCTTGCACGCTTGGCGAAACTTTTACGAATACGTTTTTTCTCGGTAAACGAATAACTCATGGAATCTCCGGGAGATCAGAAGATGGATTGACAGAAAATAGAGAATAGGGTACTTGTTTTGGCTAGCGCACTTGGTGTTCTGCCGCACAAAACACGCCATCAAAATCCAAAAAAACGCCAGAACCGGCGGCATGAGTAATGCCGCCGGCTTTTCTTACTGTTTTTCTTTTATTTGATTTCAGCAGTGGCGCCTGCTTCAGCAAGCTGCTTCTGGATGGCTTCCGCATCCGCTTTGGCAATACCTTCCTTGACTGGCTTGGGTGCGCCGTCCACCAGATCTTTTGCTTCTTTCAAGCCAAGCCCGGTAACGGCACGCACCACCTTGATCACATTTACCTTGCTTTCACCCACTGCGGTCAGCATCACGGTAAATTCAGTTTGTTCCTCTGCGGGTGCCGCCGCGGCGCCTGCTGCGGGCGCCGCTGCCACAACTGCGGCAGCGGCAGCGGAAACACCGAACTTCTCTTCCATTTCTTTGATGAGCTGGGAAAGCTCCAGCACAGTCATATTTGCAATCGCATCCAAAATTTCTGCTTTGGCTATAGCCATGATTTTCTCCTGATAATTAATCCAATAACTATGATGGTGTAACGGTCCCAAAGTAACTTAAAGCGACTGGGCCCCGGATTAAGCGGTTTCTTTCTGGTCGCGAACAGCAGCGAGGCCACGAACAAAACGTGCGGGAACTTCATTCAAGGTCCGCACAAAATTGGCGACAGGCGCCTGCATCGTGCCCAGCAGCTTGGCAAGAAGCTCCTCGCGACTTGGCAGAGAGGCCAGACTGGCAATCTCACTGCTGGAAATCACATGGTTTGCCATGGCGCCAGCCTTGATCACCAGTTTGTCGTTGCCTTTCGAAAACTCATGCAGCACCTTGGCCGCCGCCACCGGATCGCTGCTAATGCCGTAAGCGAGAGGCCCCACCATATGCTCGGACAATCCGGAAAACGGGGTATCCGAAACCGCTCTGCGTGCCAGCGAGTTTTTAAGCACCCGGAAATATATTCCCGACTGCCGTGCCTTCGCCCGCAACTGCGTCATATGGCCGACCCCCAGCCCGCGGTACTCCGCGATGATGATGGCCTGCGCTTTGGCTACCTGCGCGCTCACCTCGGCGACCACCGCTTTTTTCTCATCTAAATTTAGACTCAAGGTACTTCTCCATCAGTTAAAATGCGGCGGTAAGTGTGGTATGCTGGATTGGGAAGCTTAACTTCGGATTGACCCGAGATTCTGACCTCCTCCCCCGTACCTGATCTCACACCGCGAAACCGGCGACCTTAAATCAGGAGTTGGATCTTTTCCTGTTTCTGGGTACGCCATCTGCGCTGGGTAGCAGGGAAATACGGAAAGTGCAGCCCGGCATGGAACACCGGCTGCAAGCCCCTTCACCATGCAGATTAAGTTTTGGACAATGGCTCACTCAATAATAAACTGAGCAACAGATTGAGCGAGTCACCTCGCCTGCCATGCCAATACCCCAGCGGTCTTTGATAACCCGCCGGAAAAGCGTCCTGCCTTTCCCGACGGCCCAAAGTCTTACAATATTTATAAACAGGGAATCCAGCGCATGCACCTATCGCATGCTTGTCTGATCCACGCGCACGCCTATTCCCATTGTGCTCGAGACTGATATTTTCCTTAGATAGATGCCTTTGGATGCAGCAGGCTTGGATTTATTGAGCGCATCGATCAGCGCCATCATATTCTGGGTCAGGGCATCCACCGTGAACGAGGCTCGTCCGATGGTGCACTGTACGATACCCCCTTTGTCGGCGCGATACTGAACTTGACCGGCTTTCGCGTTTCTTACCGCACCGGCCACATCCGGCGTTACCGTTCCCACCTTGGGATTTGGCATCAAGCCGCGTGGACCGAGTATCTGCCCCAGTTGCCCTACAACACGCATTGCATCGGGACTGGCGATAGCCACATCGAATTCGATATTGCCCGCCTTGATCTGCTCGGCGAGGTCTTCAAAGCCGACAATATCCGCCCCCGCTGCTGCCGCTTCGCGGGCCTTGTCGCCCTGCGCGAATACAGCCACCCGCACGGACTTTCCCGTCCCCGCAGGCAACACCACAGACCCACGCACTGCCTGGTCAGATTTTTTTGCGTCTATCCCAAGATTAACGGCCACATCGATGGACTCGTCGAACTTCGCGATCGCTGTTTCCCTGACAAGATTGAGTGCATCCTGCAACGGGTAATATCTTGTGCGATCCACTTTTTCCGAGATCGCCTTGAGACGTTTGGATATGCGCGCCATGTTATGCGCCCTCCACTTCTATACCCATGCTGCGAGCACTACCCGCAATGGTGCGAACTGCCGCGTCCATGTCTGCGGCAGTCAGATCCGGCATCTTTATCTGGGCGATTTCTTCCATTTGCTTCCGTGTCAACCGCCCTATCTTATCCGTATGGGGTTTCGCGCTTCCCTTGCCCACTCCCGCTGCCTTCTTTATCAGCACGGTAGCGGGTGTGGTCTTCATGGTGAAGGTGAAGCTCTTGTCGGCATAGGCCGTTATGACGACCGGAACCGGCAGGCCGACTTCCATTTTCTGCGTTGCCGCATTGAATGCCTTGCAGAACTCCATGATATTGAGTCCCCGCTGCCCCAGAGCGGGTCCTATTGGCGGGCTGGGATTTGCCTTCCCCGCCGGCACCTGCAACTTGATATAGCCGACTATTTTCTTTGCCATTTGCTCTCCTATCGGGTTCAAACGAGCCTTTGAGGCTCTCCCCGTTTAATAATATGCGATATGCAATATGTGACCGAGGCCTTCCGGTGCTTCCGGAAACCTTTACTGCCCTAGGCTTTCTCGACCTGGCTGAAATCCAGTTCCACAGGTGTGGGACGTCCAAAAATGGACACTGAAACCCGGAGCTTGCTTTTGTCGTAATTGACGTCTTCCACGTTGCCGTGAAAGTCCGTAAATGGTCCTTCCTTGACACGCACCGCCTCGCCCGTTTCGAAAAGAATCTTGGGCTTGGGTTTTTCCACCCCCTCCTGAATCTGATGGAGAATGTTCTGCACTTCCTTCTCGCTGATAGGCGTAGGATTCATGGCCGTACCGCCAATGAAGCCCGTCACCTTCGGCGTATTTTTGACCAGGTGCCATGTTTCGTCGGTCATCTCCATCTCGACCAGCACATAGCCCGGGAAAAATTTCCGTTCGCTGAGATTTTTCTGTCCTGCTTTCATCTCGATGACTTCTTCCACAGGAACGAGTATCTGTCCGAACTTGTCCAGCATTCCAGCGCGACTGATCCGCTCCTTCAGCGTACGCTGCACACTCTTCTCGAAACCGGAGTAGGCATGAACCACATACCACTTCTTATCCATCACCCTTCCTGTCCCATGAGATATTTCACCGCCAGCAGCAGGCCTGCGTCTATCATCCACAGGAACATGGCCATTACCAGAACGAAGGCAAAAACGATACCCGTCGTCTGCACCGTTTCCTTCCGGTTCGGCCATACCACCTTCTTGGTCTCTTCCCACGATTCCCTGCTGAACGCGTAAAACTGCTTGCCCTGAGTGGTAAACGACACCACCACGGTCGCAAGAACGAGGCCTCCGAGAACTGAAATGACGCGAATTACCATTGCGTTATCGCTCAGGTAATAAAATCCGGCAATACCTGCAATCAGCAGCAGAAGCGCGAATCCCAACTTGATCTTATCCACTAACCTATCCCACTCTGCCTTTTAATGCCTGCCAGCAGACGAAGCGGTGCGCGAGCAAAATTCATGCGCGACCTCACTGCACAACCTGATACCACGACGTATTACGAGGCCTTGCTTCCCCTGGAAACATGCAGTTATTGATGATTTTGAAATGACATTTCCTGATGGCAGGCCAGGAGGGCATCGAACCCCCAACCTTCGGTTTTGGAGACCGACGCTCTGCCAATTGAGCTACTGGCCTGTACTTTGAACAAAGACAAAAAAATGAAAGACTCACCTGAGTTCATATGAATGCAAGCCTCTTTCTGAGTGCAAGGCTCTTCAACGATGGAGTCGACCTCGGGCAAGACGCTATTCGATAATTTTTGCCACGACACCTGCGCCAACGGTCCTGCCGCCTTCACGAATCGCAAAACGCAGGCCTTCTTCCATCGCAATCGGCGCAATCAGGTTTACCGTCACCGACACATT
>NZ_JCAHZJ010000070.1:0-4934 GCF_059489795.1 Nitrosospira sp. CT | reverse complement strand
TTCTTCAACAGCTTGAAGAACGAGCGCGTCTTCCATGAAGATTACGCAACGCGGGAAGAGGCTACACGGGACATGTTCGACTATATCGAGAGGTTTTATAACCGGAGACGCCGCCACTCCGCGTTAGGCTACCACAGCCCCGCCCAGCATCACGCTGCCTGGATTGCCGGGCAAAAGCTGGCGGCTTGATGAGGTCGTTGGTATCCGGAAAACACGACCAAGCTCAGGTTAAAAAAGTTCGTAAAATGCGTCCCCAGCTGATGCTGGCGAGGCGTAGCAGTTCCCAAGATTCTGTCTTGGCTGACGGGCTTCTCTCAACGTAAAAACCGGCGGCAGTCCTACTGTTGAAAATGAAAACGTATGGTTAAGGAATAGAGCAAATAATATGGGTATTTGAGTTTCGAAACGGCTTAGAAAAAGTATCGACAGAAGATGCCAAAGCAAAGGAGGGGAATTTCAAAACATCTCCTAGCAACCTTCATGCCCAGCAAGGTGGCGAAGCAGTTGCTGGGGCATCTGGAGAACGAATCAACATTTGTTTAGAGGTAGTGCATGCGCCAACAGCTGTCGATGTATGATGACTCAGGCTCTAAGCTAACAGGCGTTCTGCCTGCACGCTTGTTTGTTGGACGACTCATTTATGGATAATTGGGCTGTTTGACGTCTGCTGCTGGTTAAGCGGCTTTAACCCCTTGCTATTCTTCCAATAAGGCGTATGGAATGAAAGATTTTGTAGAAGAATTTCAAAAAAAACACCCCAAGATCAAGGTGGATGAGGAGCGGCTATCCTTGGTGAAGGAGGATGACGAGGGAGATGAGCTCGAAATCGAACTGGTCTCCTACAACATTACTTCCATTCCCGGACTCGATAATCTCACACTTAACCTCAGTGAAAAAAATGAGTTCGACAAACTGGATGCCCTTATTCAGTCAAAACCAACACTCTTTGGGGATTTTCTCGGTGGCCGTTTCGGTGAACAGGTAGAAGTAGTACTTACAAAACTCTCAAAAAATCTGTTTGGTCCATCGCTGTCACGGCCCTTAACTGTAAAGCTGTCTTATCAAGGCCATGACGTCACCATAAGCATATCATCCTCGCGTACGGATAAATCAAGCATCAGGTTCATCGCTTTAAAGCTTGATGGGGTGCGGATTCAGCGAAATCACGCGGTTGCATTAGTTCAAGGACTGCATATAACTGATGCTCAGAAACTCGAGAGCTACACGCAACAGATTCTTCGCTCAGTATTGTTCGATATTGAATATACATACGCAATTTCATTTGAGACAACCAATCTTGAGAACCTAAAAAGCTTTCGATCCTCAATGAGAAGGCCACGAACTCTGCCTGATGAACCGATCCAGCTGATCTATAAGGACTACATCCCAGAATTGATCGAATATTTTCACGTAGCAGAGAAAGTCGACTATCTTCCATTCAAATATATCTGCTACTTCCATGTGCTTGAATATTTCATGGATAAAAGTGCGTATAGCGTTGTATCAAGGAAAGTTAAACAATTATTGCTCAGTCCAGATTTTCACATCCGGTCCTCTGAGTACATCGCGCACGCGGTCAACATAATAAAGGTTGAGACCGAACGAAATACCACCGACAAAATCAAGATTGGTCGGGTAATTGGAGAATTCACCCAACTCGACAGTGTACAAACCCATCTTTCGTCGCTTCGAGTCTTAGATCATTTCAATAAGGAACATGTCCTCACCTGTAGCAAACCACTAAAGCTTGGGGCTGTTAGATTCGATTCCGAGCAATCGTTCATTGATTCAGTTTCTAAGCGAATCTATGCGGTTCGTTGCTCGATAGTTCACTCAAATCCAGATTTTGATGAATCCAAAGCAGTTCCTTTTCTTCCCACACTGAGGAATATTGAGTTCTTACGAACTGAAATTGAATTAATCAAAGAATTATCTCGAACCATTATTTGCAATAGCGTCGGTTAACGAATCTGGTCCACAGTAGCCGAATAAGGCGATCCACCGGAACTTAATCGAAAGCCGGGTAGGCCGTTAAAATAAAACGTTGAACGACTGCCTTGGAAAGCTATTTGACCCTTTGTGTCTATCACGGGATGTTGAACTTGATCAGATGAAATATCGGCTACTACCTCGCAGGGATACTTTCAATATCTGATTCATAACTCTAAGTCATATGTCTAAATTTCTATCTGAAAACATAAAGTTCATTGTTCATATGCGGCACCGGCTGCATGCCGAGAACAAACTAGGGCTTTGTCTAGGCGCAGGCTTTAGCACACACTTCTCAATACCAAGTTGGAAAAATCTTATACAAAGAATCGCTGAGCACCCGGAAGTGCGGGGCTCCGAGCTCTTAAAAATTTCAACGAGCCTCACTGAGCAATGTCAGTTTTTGTACCAAAAGTACTGCCAGGGACTCGATGCACACCGCCGCGAGGGAGAAGATGACGTCCTAATGGCACGACGCATCGGTATGCAATGGCTTCGGATTGTTCATGAGTGTTTATATCGTGATGCGAAAATGGCTGATGATGATCTTCGGCAGCATCCTTATTTATGGAGCCTTTTGCCATTGATAAAGCAATCGGCGATGACCATCAATTACAACTTTGATGACGTCGTGGAGCAAGCCCTCTATCTTTTCAATAAAGAAAAATCCAGCAGCCTAGACGATAAGGGCTTTGAGGTCGCATGGGGGCGATCGAGCCACTTCCGCAGGGACAGAGGGATTATTTACCACCCCAACGGTTTTCTGCCGCACCAAACCATTGATGGTTTTAGCCAGCAGATAGTGTTCATGGAGCAGGAATTCGCAGACCAATTAGTAGACCTTGGAGGAGGCCATTCAACATCATTACTCAACCACTTTTCTAGGCAAACAGTCATATTTATTGGCCTATCGCTGAGTGACGCCAATCTTAAGCACTCACTTTATATGTCAGCGAAAAATAACCCTAGCAATTTTCACTATCGCATATATTGGTGTGAGGATGAGAAGCCGTCTGTCGAGGAGCAAGAGACGATTCGAAAGACCAACTTTTCTATATATAAGCTTGTTACGTTGTTTCTCTCAACTAAAGAGATAGAAGAGCTTGCAAGGCTTCTCGTCCTAAGCATCGAAGATTTTAATGCTCAATGCGATGCGGATTTTGCAAGGGTCCGGACTGAATACCGTTACTATTTAACTGGTGTGGTGGGAAGCGGGAAGACAACAGCACTTGAGAATCTTCCTAGTATCCGAACATTTGATGAATGGGTAGATCGAAAGCATTTCTTGCTCGGCCGCCCGCATAGCGAGCTATCCGCCCAGGAACGTCAGTTCATCGATGAATGGATAAATCAGCAGTTCAGGAAGAAAAACCGGAGAGTCAGCGCTGCATCGACTATGATTTCCTTAATTGATCGGAGCCCCCTCGATCCACTCTACTTCGTTGCTAACAAAAAGTCAGAGTCCCGGAGAGCTCATGAACTCTTGCAGTGGATGGTCCCGCCAGCAGGCCCAATCACAAAAATCGCAGCAGGTCATCTCATCATATTTAAATGTGACCCTAGAGTTCTTCGACTTAGGCTCGCCAGTCGCGATAAGGCTTATACAGAAGAACAATTAGTTTCTCAGATCGAGACAATTGATTCAATTTGGAAAGATTATCCAACGACTATCATCGACACTACCAACCTGTCAGTTGCGCAAGTAGTTTCGAAAGTGCTGGAAACAATCCTCTTCACCCCATATCAGCCGGTCGATATCCATCAGATATGTGAGTCAAAAGCTACGGATGTTGTATGAAAGTGTATGTAGCCGCACCTCTATTCAGTAACTCCGAGCGCCTTTTCAATGTCTCAATTTGTGCAGCGATAGAGGGTAAGTGCAAGGTGCATTTACCCCAAAGGGATGGCCCGCTTGTCGAAATGGAAATTGAACAAGGGGAGGCTCCCTCTACGGCTATTCGCTTAGCCTACGAAAGTGACATTTCAGCAATTAAACAATGTGACGTCGTAGTTGCAGTGCTTGACGGGAGAGTAATTGACGAGGGGGTCTGCATTGAAATGGGTTTTGCAAAAGCCCTTTGTAAGCTTATTATCGGTTTAAAGACCGATTCCAGATGCGCTCTCCCGTGGGGACACAACCCTATGATCAATGGTTGTGTTGACGTTTGGGTTAAGAGCGTTGAAGAGCTATCCACGTGGATAGCTGCACAAGCTGTTCGCTAATATCCAGGTTTCTGCTAGTAATCAATAAAGTTGTATTATTCCTGCCGTAAAGCAGCGCCTAGTGAAACACCATGCGTAGGGGCTCGCAGCTACGTCGATGAAAGAGGCGCGCTTTGTATCTACTATGCGGCTACTAAAAAATACAAGGCACTCACACGGGGAGTAACTAATCGTATTAATGGGGGGTCGTGAGCGATTCGAACGCTCGACCTCCGGATTAAGAGTCGGTTTCATTTCCCTACAATCAGCCTATCCACAAGCGACTGCCGGGACGCTTACCTCTAAAGAATCCTCAAATACTTAAGGTTTAAGTTCAAGCTCGAAGATTAGCTGGTCCGCCTTTCGTACATGCTCTTGTCTACACTGCGTCTACATTACGCCGTGTTGACTTGCCCCACGTTTCTTTAAGTCGCTGATTTGCTTGGTGCTGTTGAGAGGAGTCGAACCTCCGACCTACTGATTACGAATCAGTTGCTCTACCAACTGAGCTACAACAGCCTGGGAAGGGATCAGAATAAACCATGGCAATTATAGTCTTTTGGGAAACCGCGGGCAAACGTTCCCCATTGGGAACACCACCACAAATGAAAGAAATAAAAGATGACCCGCCCCCGAAATCAGTACCGGTCTAAAATGGAAAATTCCGGCTCCTTTGGCCTGCCGGACAAGGTGTTTTCCCTTGCCTGACGGGCAAATTCAGCAGGGGTTGCCCACTGCAATGC
>NZ_JCAHZJ010000069.1:0-2815 GCF_059489795.1 Nitrosospira sp. CT | reverse complement strand
ACCATCCAAACATCATGTAGACGAGTATGGCAAAGCCTGTCGCCAGCAATCCGTAACCCAGGGGAATCCGGTTGACCGACAAGGCCGCACCGAATCCCATGAATAACAGCGCTAGTGACCCTGTAATGGGCCAGGCCGACGGCGCTGGAACGTAGTAGTGACCTCCTCCTTGTTGGCTCATGCTCTTTCTCCTGCGTATATAAAATTGAGTCTAAGTAACTATTTTAACCACTATTATCAAGCTCATGACGAACAGGGCAGCGCCTATAAGGCCTCCGATGATTACCTGCGCCGGCGTCAATGAACTCGCATCGCTGTCGAGGTCACTCTGCTTGCGCACTCCAAAAAAAGCCCAAAATACCGCTTTCGCTATCTGCAGCAACGTTCCTTTGGGCGGTTGCTTGTTATCGTCTTTCAAAGCTGGTCCGCGTTGATATCCAAGCTGGCAGTATTATCGTTACCCAACTCAAAAAAGGTATACGAGATGGTAACCGTATTGATATCGGTTGGCAGACCTGGTTCGATCAGGAATTGAACCGGCATTTGCCGTACCTCTCTCGGTTTCAATACCTGCTTGCTGAAACAGAAACACTCGAGTTTTTTCAAGTGTTTTCCCAGTAACTGAGGACTGTAACTGGGTATCGCCTGACCGTTGATCTCCCGGTCGGAGTTATTTCTCACCTCATAGACCACTTGTGTCAACTCGCCCGGATGCACACGCACACTGGACTGCAGAGGCTTGAACTGCCAAGGCAGTCCCCGTGTGTTGGCATCCAGTTCCACCGTTACCCATCGAGCCGTATCAACCTGGGTATTTTCCACCAGCGTATCTGCCTGTAACAGATTGTTGAGGCCTGTAACTTCACAGATCTTCTCGTAAAACGGAACGAGTGCGAAGCCGAAACCAAACATCATTACAGTAAAGATCAACAGTTTCCTGAGTACGACGGAATTCGCTTCAGTTACGTTCATCACCAGTTTTTTACAATAACCGCAACAAAGAGTGCTATTACAGTCGCGAGCAGAAAGAGGGCTGTTCTGATTGCACCGCGCCTTCTTTCTGCATCGTCCTTCATATTATTCCCCAATTCTTAACGAATAACAGGAGGGGTTTCGAAACTATGGTAGGGAGGGGGCGACGGCAAGGTCCACTCCAGAGTCTTCGCACCTTCCCAGGTCTGGGCGGTCGCCTTTGCACCACCACGGATGCATTTCAGCACCACATAGAGGAACAGCAACTGGCTCAAACCGAATCCAAAGGCGCCGATGCTGGAAATCATATTGAAGTCCGCAAATTGCAGCGCATAGTCGGGAATACGGCGCGGCATGCCGGCAAGCCCCAGGAAGTGCTGGACGAAGAAAGTGAGATTGAAGAAGAACATGGACAGCCAGAAGTGCCATTTGCCCAGTGTCTCGTCATACATGTGACCCGTCCACTTCGGCAGCCAGTAGTAGGCACCGCCAAATATCGCGAACAGCGCACCGGATACCAGCACATAATGGAAGTGCGCGATCACATAGTAGGTATCCTGCACCTGAATATCGATCGGAACAATGGCACACACCACGCCGCTGAAGCCGCCGAGCGTAAACAGGAAGATGAAGCCGATGGCAAACAGCATGGGTGTCTCAAAGGTCATGGACCCGCGCCACATGGTAGCCGTCCAGTTGAACACTTTCACACCCGTCGGCACGGCGATCAACATGGTTGCATACATGAAGAACAGTTGCCCCGTTACTGGCATACCGGCAGTAAACATATGATGCGCCCAGACGATGCAGGAAAGTATCGCGATGGAGGCAGTTGCATATACCATCGAGGAATACCCGAACAGCGGTTTACGCGCGAAGGTTGGGATGATTTCAGAGACGATACCAAATGCCGGCAGAATCATGATGTAGACTTCCGGGTGCCCGAAGAACCAGAAGATATGCTGGAACATCACGGGGTCACCACCGCCTGCGGCATTGAAGAAATTGGTACCAAAATTGCGGTCAGTCAGCAGCATGGTCACCGCACCGGCGAGCACCGGCATGACCAGCACCAGCAGATACGCAGTGATCAACCAGGTCCATACGAACAGCGGCATCTTCATCAGGGTCATGCCCGGCGCGCGCATGTTGAGAATGGTGGTGATGATGTTGATCGATCCCATGATGGAAGAAGCGCCCATGATGTGAATCGCAAAGATCGTCATGTCCATTCCCATGCCCATCTGAACAGACAACGGCGGATAGATTGTCCAACCTCCGGCTGGGGCCCCACCCGGAGCAAAGAAGGAACCGAGCAACAGCAGCGCTGCGGGAGGCAACAGCCAGAAGCTCCAGTTATTCATTCGCGCAAAGGCCATGTCGGGAGCACCGATCATCATCGGTACCTGCCAGTTGGCAAAACCGACGAAGGCCGGCATGATGGCGCCGAAAATCATCACAAGCCCGTGCAGGGTGGTGAGCTGGTTGAAAAATTCGGGATTGACGATCTGTATTCCCGGCTGGAATAACTCCGCCCGGATGGTCAGCGCCATCACGCCCCCCGTCAGGAACATGATGAAGCTGAACCACAGATACATCGTGCCGATGTCCTTGTGGTTCGTGCTGGTCAGCCAACGCATCAAGCCGGTGGGATGATGATCGTGGGCATGCGCAATGTCGTGATCGTGTACTGCTGCCATGGTTTCCTCCTTGAGGCTATTATCTGTGTTGATTGATTTCGGATGGCTGGACGGCATCGCCTGTCGAGTTGCCGAAGGAATTGCGCTGGTAGGTGATCACCGAGGCAATATCCACATCCGACAGGTGCTTGAATGGCGCCATT
>NZ_JCAHZJ010000068.1:0-1339 GCF_059489795.1 Nitrosospira sp. CT | reverse complement strand
CATGATCCACTCGTGGGCGACCAACGTGGACGATGCCACCGTGGATCCGCGCTGGGGCAAGGTCGGTAAGCAGAGGATCGAGGACGCCGGAACACTCTATCCGAAGCGGATGGAAACCGTGGACGATGAAATCCGCGACTTCGCGCTCAATTTCATCGACAGGGCCAAGGCCGACAACAAGCCATTCTTCCTGTGGCTCAATCCGACCCGCATGCACATCGTTACGCACCTCTCGCCGAAGTACGAGGCGATGCGCAACTCCAAGAACGGTTGGTCCATCCATGAAGCCGGCATGGCGCAGCTCGACGACGACGTTGGCATCGTAATGCAGAAGCTCAAGGATATGGGCGTCGATGACAACACCATCGTGGTCTTTACGACCGACAACGGCACCGAGGTCTTCACCTGGCCCGATGGCGGACAGACGCCATTCGCGCAGAGCAAAGGCACGATCATGGAGGGCGGCTTCCGCGCGCCGGCGATGATCCGCTGGCCGGGCAAGGTGCCGGCCGGCAAGGTCGAGAACGGCATCATGTCCGGACTGGACTGGTTCCCGACCTTCCTGGCCGCTGCCGGTAACCCCAACATTGTTGACGAGTTCAAACAAGGTAAGCGCATCGGTGACCGCACCTACAAGTGCCATCTGGACGGCTACAACCAGATGGACATGATCACTGGCAAAGGGCCGTCAAACCGGCACGAAATCTTTTATTTCGGCGAAAGCGAGCTGGGGGCCGTGCGCATCGACGACTACAAGTATCGTTTCATCGACCAGCCTGCGGGCTGGCTGGGTGAAAAAAGCAAGGTTGACGTGCCCTTTTTGACCAACCTTCGCCTCGATCCTTTCGAGCGCACGGGCTGGCCCGATAGCGGGACCAAATACGGAGCGCAACAATACTTTGACTGGTTCAAATACGAATTCTGGCGCTTCGTGTTTGTTCAGCAGCAGGTGGAAAAGTTGGCGATGACCGCGGTCGAATTTCCGCCGATGCAAAAGGGCGCGAGTTTCAATCTCGATGCCGTTAAAGCGAAAATCGAGGCAGCCCGGGCGGCAATCGCCAAGTAGACACGCCAGGACTTTGACTGCCAGGACTTTGACTGCCAGGACTTTGACTGCTCGTCACGGCGGGCGCCCTGCGACTTGGGTGCCCGTCTGACAAGCCTCGTATCCAGCTCGGGCGACTAAACCCCACTACTCGGGCGGGAGCCATCGAGATGCTGGCATCAGCTCATGGCCCTTTCGAACCTGAGGTGATGTTCGGTTGGAGTGCTATTCGCCGAATAGCGGACAATGGGTCGAAGCCGCTCACGAGCCTCGATTTATGAGTACACGCCCTAG
>NZ_JCAHZJ010000067.1:0-23614 GCF_059489795.1 Nitrosospira sp. CT | reverse complement strand
TCGTCACTGAGCAGCAATCGGGGCATCGAAAACTCGTGTTGTTACTGTATGAGAGCTTTAACAATACGAGTTTTCTTCCTAATGACAAAACCTCAGATTGAAACGTCAACAGACCCTAGCAAAATCTGGGCGAGCGCTTAGAGCCGGTCCGTGAAGCGGCTTGTCCTAAAGGGATAGATGAGGCAGACAGGAAGGATTCTATGACGCGTTGCCTGTGCCTGATATTTTCAACCCTTTTTCTTCCATTTTTCTCTGCAAGAGTTTCTGAGTGATTTTTAGCATTTTCCGCCGTCCATACTCCCAACCCTGGACGGTCTTGAGCGTGACGTGAAGCATTTCGCCAAATTCCGTTTGCGTCAGCCCAAGTGCTTGACGCGCTTCGCGTATTTCTTCTTGGGTCATTTCCTGCCATCAAGCTTGTTGAGCATTTCCTCTTATTGGTTCGATCCCAATGTACTGGCGTTGCTGGACAGCCTCATATACAGCAGACAATTTTCATAGGAAACGAGCTCGGGTTCCAGGTATCCTCCCCAGAAGCTGCGCCAGCTTTTTCTCACCGATTCTCCGCCCCATTCTCACGAGAACCATGATGAAAGCCATTCAAATCAATTAGGTTGCAAAAATCGGCATTATTCATCTATCAGTGAAAAACCTCGTTATTGCTACTGCCTGGCCACGCCGTGCGTAATTTTAGCTGGGAAGGGAGGCATGATTCATGTTGACCTGATCCAGCCTTGGGTTTTTCGATCTTGATTCCAGTCTGCTTATATTTTTAGTAATGCTGGCCACATCTTCTCCATAAGGTCTTGTGCTTGGAAAATCGCTCCTGGATAAGAGGACGAATGGTTTTTAAACGTTCCTCAGATAAAGTGTTGAGCGCGCGCTTCATACGTTCCGGCGACTCTCCGACGCGACCTCGGTCGTGCTCTGGAAGATGCGCGAAGACTTCATTCAGAGTAGGGCGCAGTTCTTCCATCAGCGCTTTTCCCTTTGCCTCCTCTGCTTCAAGTTTGACGATAGTTTCGGCCTGCTCTTCGGGCTGCCGCCGATCAATTTCAGCACGCTTGTTCCATATCGAATAGCAGCACATTTCAGCTTTCCGTTGCGAGCGTGCTTCAGGAGGTTGTCAATTGCCTCCGCTACCCTCTGCTTGTTCCGTTTTTCATCCAAGTCGATAATCTTGGCGATTGATGTATCGTTATTCATCAGAATATTCCCGTTTGACAGAGGTTGGCCAAACTACTGTCACAATCCTTGCTCCAGAAGGACTCTGTGTTCTTTGTCGTTACCAATTCCGCACCCCGCGTCTGCGCGAATTGTGCCAGTCCCTTTTGGATTTGCTCCTCTGTGCCGCCCGGATGAAGCGACCGAGCGGGTTTCTGAATAAAAAAATGGCTGGCTTGCCCGGAAGGAAGGGGAAGGGCTGGCTGGCTAAAAGACCACCGGAAAAGGAGTAACCGGCGGTAACGGATAATCTGCGCCCAAGCGTTAGGATAGCGGTATCGTTTATAACGATAATGATTCTCATTCTACTTAAGAGATTCAAGAGAAGCAAGGGGAAAGGATAAAAGAGGAGGAATTTTTTTATTCCTGACCAGCAGGTTAAACCGCACAGGGTAAGGATTTTATCCAGTGGACTTTTTCGTAGCAGACGTGGATGATCTTGCCATGGGATCAAGCTTGATCAACCCGATGTCCATCCTATCAGCTTGCTCATGACGCTCACATTAATAAGGCTACTCCATGAAGACAGTGGGACAGGGGATAGAGAGAAGCGACAAATGGGAAATGATCATTGGGCTTGTATACTGGACGGAGTTCTTGAACGTTATATGTGCGGGTGCAAGATTCCTTGTAAGCCTTTGGCTATGGTTATGGCTATGATCACGGCCACCGCCAATACAAGGAAGAATACTGGGATGGGAACTGCAAGGTAGAGCGCAAGCTGGAGAAGAGCGGCGAATACAAGGAAGAGCGGAAGTGCAAAGCCCCCGTCACGGCTACTATGAGCAGGCCCCTATATATTTACCTGTTCCACTCTGGTAAATGTCCACTCAATTTTGAATTCCGGCACTTTGGGGAACAGGAAGTTGCAAGTTCTCCTGTTGTATCACTCGCTTTCGAATTGAGTGGGAATGTCGCGCGTACTATGCAGTACGCGCACTAGGGCAATGCCATCCGTAACCAGTTCGTAAAACAGTATGTAACGGCCGACAGGAAAGCTACGAAGCCCAGCCATCAGCTCATCACGGCGCGTCCCATCATGGGTTGGGCTGCAAGCATTCTCAGTTTACCATCGACAATATCGATGAAAGCATCAGCACGATTGATGTTGTCATCGGCAATATATTCCCAAATCTCAATCAGGTCTTCCTGAGCAAGCGGACGCTTGTAGATGGCTGGCATTCACGCTTATACAGTGCGATTGGTAGAGGACGTTCTTCCCTTCGCCCGCCCGGCCCGCTTGATATCCTCCGCATCCCAGGCGGTAGCCGGACCGCTGTTTACTCCTTCCTGGATATCGTTACGCAGTTGCTCCAGCCTGGCAGCGCGTATTTGATCTTTCTCTTCCATCAAACGCAGGGCTTCGCGCACCACTTCACTGGCTGAGGTATAGAGTCCGGATGTAACCTTCTGCCGCACCATTTCTTCAAGCTGAGGTGTGAGATTGATGTTCATTCCCATGAAACTCTCTTATGTGTACGAATAAGAGTTTATACCATTTATAGCAAGTAGTAGCAAAGATTGACATAATGCGCACCGTACATAATGAGGTCACGTAACTCAGCTTTAGAAAGGAGGCCGCGTCATCCGTCTTTATGGAAAAGCAGATGAATCTTCGAACGTGCGAAAAATAGCATAGGTAGATGCTCAGGTTGAGTTCCGTGTATATAAAATAATAATAATCGTTATCATTATTATTACTATTAGCATTTAATGCTCGTGCCCTTGTTACATCCGTAATGAGGCACAAGTCAGCTATCTTTGGGCTATTGTCGCTTAGTCCTTTTTCTCCAGTAGCCCTGCTCCTTTGGAAAAAGGGACTAGTCATGCTCCTGTAGGGAAATGACTAATCGTTATGTGCTGAAAGGATCGATTGTCGGAATAAAAAAAGTAAACAGAGAAACTCCAATTAACTTAGACCTTGGGTGCTAAATGATCTTTCAGAACGTTCTTGATGGTATAGGGAAGACGCCTATTGTTAAGCTCTCTCGTCTGTTCAGTGATTCGCGATTTGAAGTGTTGGCGAAGTTGGAGATGGCTAACCCGGGGGGTAGCATCAAGGACAGGCCAGCAAAGTACATCATAGAGCGTGGATTAGCAGATGGTTCCATTGGTCCGAAGTCGCACATCATCGAAAGCTCCTCCGGCAATTTTGCTATTGCGCTAGCCATGATTTGCCGTGTGCATAAATTGCGATTCACCGCTGTAGTTGATCCAAAAATGTCACCCGCGAATCGGAGAATTATCGAGTGCTATGGGGGCAATATAGAGCTTGTTACAGAGAAGGATCGCCAAGGCGGGTATTTAGAAACCCGAATCGAACGGGTTAAGAGCATGTTGCGTGAGCAACCGGATGCAATATGGCCCAATCAATATGCCAATGAGCGTAATTGGCAAAGCCATTATTACGGTGAAGGGGAGGAGCTTCTGCGTGATTTAGACTGCCCGCCCGACTATTTAGTATTAGGCGTTAGTACCTCTGGTACGGTCCACGGTATTACCCGCCGTCTGCGAGAATCATGGCCGGGCTTGAAAGTCGTTCCTGTCGATGCCTTCGGTTCAATACTGTTTGGCACCCCGCCCGCAGTCCGCGAACTTCCCGGGTTAGGGGCCAGTCGAGTACCAGAACTGTTGAAGCGAGACGAACTTGGAGAGGCTATTCACGTTGACGACTATGAGTCTGCTGTGGCCTGCCGACAGTTAGTAAAGTATGAAGGAATTTTTGCAGGGGGCTCTTCCGGTTCTGTCATTGCCGCTATACAGCGCATCTGCGCTTCCTTAATGAAGCCCGCGCGCTTTCTCACGATCTTGCCAGATCGAGGGGAGCGTTATCTGGATACCGTATATAACGACCAATGGGTGGCACGCATGAAGGAACGCCATTTGGCTCGTACCCTAAAAACCTTTACCGAAACCACTCTTGAACAAAAAGTATGAAAACTTCAACTTCCTCTCCAACCCTGATCTATCTCAGTCAAAACGATCTACACGCATTAGGAGGCGGACGCTCTTACCCTTATGTTGAGGCGATAGTGGATGGATTAGTCTCCCATGCTCGCGGCGACTACGTCCAACCGCTCAAACCATATCTACGCTGGCCAGGGGCAGATCATATTGCTGACCGCATTATCGCGATGCCGTGCTATTTGGGGGGTGAACACCCGGTCGCGGGACTGAAATGGGTGGGCAGCCGGCAGCATAATCCAGGCCGCTTTGGCCTTGACAGAGCGAGCGCGATCATTGTGCTTAACGATACGCAAACCAATTATCCGATCGCAATTCTGGAAGGCGCGTTGATTAGCGGGATGCGCACTGCTGCTATTACTGCTGTCGCGACTCGTTATCTGGCTCGGGAAGGTTTCACCGATGTGGCGTGCATTGGATGCGGTCCTATAGCGCGTATGCAAATGCAGACACTATTGGAACAGTTTCCTTGTATCGAACGTATTCATCTATTCGATTTGTCGGGCGTAGCTGTCGAGACATTGATCGCCGCTCTTATGGAAAATTACTCCGAGGTAAATTTTATTAATGCCTACTCGGCCGAATCCGCAGTACGTGCAGCTGACATTGTCGTAACTTGCACAGTAACGGATTCACCCTACCTGGCCTACGAATGGCTTAAACCTGGTGTTTTCATCAGCAACATCTCCATTATGGACGTTCATAAGAGCGTTTATGAGAAGGCTGACAAGGTAGTTGTAGATGACTGGCATCAGTCCAACCGCGAGAAAAAAATTATCAACCAACTGGTGCTGGAAGGACGCTTTAGCCGCGATCAGCTACATGCCGAATTGGGAGAAATCGTTATCGGGGACCGGCCTGGTCGAGAAAATGATAACGAGATTATTTTGCTCAATCCTATGGGTATGGCGCTCGATGACATCGTTTGTGCTCGCCACTTTTACCGCCTTGCACGGGAGCAGGGAGTCGGTACCCAGCTTCCGCTGTACGGTTGATCTGTATATAGGCCATGCTGCCCTATACATATGCAACTCGGTTGGCTCAGGATGTGCTCGATGCGCTGTGGTTGGAAGACCTTTATGGTTTTCGCGCCCATTGCACAACTAGTTTACTTCTCGGAGGTAAAAGGGTCCTTAGCATCGCCTTGGATAACACCCGGTCGTTAAGCTGGCAGGTGGAGTGGGTAGATGGTTTGAGGCCATTCCGGATTCTGAACCCTCTCGCGGTTTTGCATGCTGGAGAGCACACATCAGACGTCGATATCAATAAGGTTGCTGAGGTGTTGCAAACCGCAGAATGGTGGCGGGACCAGACCGGGCGCTTTGCAAGATTCTTTAATCTCGCCCATGACCAGGCTGTTTTCACGGCAGCGCATGAGCGTGATATCACAACCCGGCTTCTCCGTGCCCCCGAAGATTTGCTGTCCTGGGAAGCTTTAAGCTGCTTGAAGGACCGGCCATTTCATCCTTTAGCCCGAGCCAAGGATTGGAGCGGCAGCGATGGTTGCGTTTACGCTACTGAAAGGGCAACCGCACTTCCGCTACGATGGGTTGCGATATCGCGAGATCGAATAGTTAGCGGGTCAGCAGCGTCCATGGTCGGGCAGCCCTTAGCTGAGAATCTGCTTGATCCTGCACAGCATAAGAAGTTGGGGGAAATTGCTCGTTCTCGCAGTGTCGATAGCGAAGATTGGTTGTGGCTGCCGGTTCATCCGTGGCAATGGAAGCATCTTACCCAGGCGGCCCCTCCAAAACTCAATGAATGTGTTGATCTGGGTACAGGATTTGGAACGGCTGTTCCCACCGCTTCACTGCGTTCCCTAGCCGTTACTGGGTATCCCGGCATCCATCTCAAGCTCTCACTTTCTGTACGTACCCTTGGTGCGATTCGCACCTTGCCGCTCCGCTATCTGCACAATGGTAGCCTTGCTAGCACTTACCTGGAATCTTTGCGCATTAAGGATGAGTGGCTGGCAGCCAATCTGTTGCTGTGCGAGGAGGATTGTTGGTGGGCGATGCGGCAATCGGACTCTCTCGTATCCGAGCCGGGAGAATTCGCCTGCATGATTCGTCGCTATCCGGCGCTACCTGGTACAACTTTGATTCCAATGGCGGCATTACCCGTAGTCTCGATTGACGGCAGATTGCCCGCGTTCGATTACCTGATTGGCCCTAACGGACAGGAAGAAGCAGCGTGGGGCATGTTTGAGGATATTGCCACGACCTTGCTCGAGCTGGGACTGCGCTGCTTCGCCCATGGCGCCATGCCTGAGCTGCACGGGCAAAATGTACTGCTGGCTTTCAAGGGTCAGCGTATTTCCACGCTGGTGCTGCGTGATCATGACACCTTGCGCGTTTGCCACGCGATGCAGACCCCGGGTGTCACAACTCCCCATTATATCGTCGACCGCTCCACGCCAAATACACTAGAACTGAATACGCCTCAGGAACTGCTGGCCTATCTGCAAACACTGGCCATTGAGGTCAATCTATACGCCATTCTCGCCGCATTGGCTACACGCTATAAACGAGAAGAAAGCTGTGGTTGGGATATCGTCCGGTACGCACTCGAAACATGCCTATCGCGCGTTCCATTACCCTCGAAAATGGCTAGTCAGGCTAAAAGTCTGCTGCTCGAGGAACCCTCCTGGCCATTCAAGCAATTGCTTGCCCCGCTACTTGGCACTATAAGTTTCAGTACCGGTATGCCGAGCGCCATGGGTCAACTCCCCAATCCATTGCTAGCCATTGGCCGGACTAGTATTGAGATGAATCGGCGTGGAGGAACAATCCATGCATAACCTCACACTGCTACTCGTCTGCCAAGCGGTAACCACGCTAGGACTGATGGTCTTTGTTCCCATTATGCCGCTGTATATCGCAACGCTGGAACAAATGGACGGGAGCAGTGCAGGGTACTGGAGCAGCCTCGCACTGTCTGCACCCGCTGTGGGAACATTGTGTTTCGCTCCTTACGTTGGCAAATGGTGCGACCGTTTCGGCTACAAGCAAATGCTGTTGATTTCACTGTGCGTATTCATCGCCAGCATGCTGTTGATGGCGCTCGGATCAACTGTATACGGCTTTATGTTGGGCCGTCTGCTACAGGGCGTCAGTACCATTGGAGTGGTGCTAACTGCCTTCATCGGGTATATCAGCGATGACACCTCACGCGGCCGCTCATTGGGGTTGCAGGAAAGCGCAATTGCGTGCGGTGCCTTGGCCGGTCCCGTTCTGGGCGGCATCATGCTGGACTATTGGTCGCTTAAGCCATTGCTGCTTACCAGTGCCATGCTTACGGGAGTTGCTGGCGGAATACTTTGGAGCAAACTTAGCGAGCCACGAAAAGCAGCCCCGATCTCGGGTCTGTCTTTTTTTGGTTTGCGTACCGTACTCAGCGACAGCAATCTTCGCAACTGGATGTTGGCTGCCTGTTTAATTCAGGCAGCTGCATTCGCCTTCGTCAATGTCTTCGCGCTTTACCTGTCGGCGCGTTTTCCTAGCGGTGAGGCAATTGCCAGCAAGGTAGGCCTGCTGCACGCCCTGGGCTGGCTCGCAACCATGCTGGCTGCTCCGCTATGGGGTCATTTAAACGACCGGAGTGAACCACGACGTTATTTTATTATCGCCGCCATGGGTTGCGCGCTATCCACCGGTTTGCTGGTAGTAATCGATGAGATCTGGCTTATCGCCTTGTTGAGATTGAGCCAAGGTGCTTGTTATGCAGCACTGATGCAGTCGGTATTGCTAGCTTGCAGCCGGCAGTTGCCGGCCTCCGAATACGGCCATGTGACAGGATTAAGCAGGAGCTTCATGGTGGTTGGTCAACTCGCAGGTCCGTTGCTCATTATGCTTCTTCTGCCCGTCTTTTCCCCTATCAGCCTCATCTGGCCTGTTGCCGTACTGTTCTTCATCGGGGGCTTACTGGTTCTTTACAATCGTACCGCTTGCTTTTCTTTTGCAGAGATAAGGAAATGACCGCAATCTTGTTACCTCTTCCGCAAATGGCCCCGATAGAGCGACGCATGGTGGAGCAGTATCTCAATACCTATTGTCGGGAAACAGGGTGTTTTGATCCGCGTCTTGCGGCGGATGAGGCGGGGCCAATTGAACTTCATCCCTACATTGAAGCGTGGCGAGCGGCAGGATTAGCACCATACCTCGTTTCGTTTGCACGAGCAGGGTATCAGCTGGTGGGCGCATTTTCCTGCTTCTCACCAATCGGTTATAACTGCCTGGTGCCATTCGCATGGATCGGCCATGAGGGTAAATGGCAACCCCTGATATATGACGTTACCCCACTTGTTGATCTGATTGCTGATGAACTTGCTTTAAACAACTCTCAGCCTCCGGAAATAGTGGAAAACAATCGTCAGAGGTTGCAAACACTAATGAGGAATAGCATAGCCCAGGTCCGGCGCTTCCATTTACATAAACCTGTCGAGGGGCGTCCCCCTTTCATTAGAGCTGAGCAAAGCCTTCGCTTTGGCCACATTTTCCATGTCACCTCAAAGGCTGCCGAAGGATTCAGCGAAGAAGACATGCAACGCTACGCCCCTGAACTAAGCGCTTCATTTCGGTTGCATTACCTTGCGGTCAAGACGAGCATGATGGACATGCGTGTCGTCAGTGGGGAACCTCCTTCCCTTGACCCCGAAGTGGCGATGTTCTCCCGAAATCTGCTTGCGGATGGAAATTATGGGTTATTGCCATGTCATCCTTGGCAGGCAAACTATCTGCTGGATCTGCCAGAAATACGCCTGATGCTAAAGGGCGGGGAGTTAATTTCGCTTGGCCCTCTAGGCGAGGTGGCATGGCCCACGTCTTCCGTACGCACCGTCTGGCTTCCTCATCAAAGCTTATTTCTTAAGCTGTCACTAAATATTCGCATTACTAATTTCATACGCAACAATCCAACCGAGCAGGTAAGGCGTGCGTTGGATGCGAGCTTGGCACTGTCCTTATTGCCTGATCACGTGCTCCAGCAGCCCGCATTCCGCATTCTTCCGGAATTAGCGAGTCAGACGCTGAAGCTGCCGAATGAAGCTTTGCGTGCAGCCTGTGCAGTGGTTTACCGGCAGGGGATGTCCACAAGTGAAGCAGGGCAGGTTTGGCCTATCGTGGCGGTACTGGAAGAGCCCGCCGATGGGGAAATACCGTTACTAGCCTTATTGCGCGAAGCTGCCCAGGCAAAACCGCTTGACGAGGAGCTGATCCGTAGATGGTGGAAATGCTACCTCGACATTACCCTGTTGCCTATGCTCAGTCTGTTTTTGAGATATGGCATCAGCCTTGAAGCCCACCTCCAAAACACCTTGATTGCTTTTCACGATGGCTGGCCAGTGCGTGGTTACGCGCGAGACATGGAAGGTGTCAGCATTAGCCGGGACCGCTTCCCCTTCCTCGATTGCCTGCCCCTTGATAGTCCCGCCCTCTACACTGAGCAACAGGCTTGGCACCGTTTCCAGTATTACGTCCTGGTGAATCATATAGGTCACGTTATCGCATGTCTGGCTCGCACTGGACTGATTACAGAGTCCAAGTTATACCGGGATACTGCGATGGTTCTGAGTTCGATAGATGACTCTCTAATACGACAACTACTTCTTCAAGCCACCTTGCCCGCGAAGGCCAATATGCTTAGCACCTTTTATCAGCATGGCGAGCATCCTTTATGGGTGGAGATACCTAACTTTCTAGTTCAAAGATGACGCAATGAATTCATCTGACTACAACAACCTTATTAATAGCCCGGCTTACCACCAGGCTAGCCGTCGAGTATTGCGCCAACTGTTGGAGGCGCTGTTGTTTGAAGATGCTCTTCCACATTGTATCTGGGATGGCAAAAAACTGAACATTCCGGCCCGTACTTCTAATAACACCCTTATCAGTTATCAGTGCCAGGCTCGTCAGACTATCAGCTTTGGCCGCATACGCATCACTACCCCATTGCTGCGCATTGAGCGCGGCGTAAGCGCAGAAGCTTCTGATCCTGCCTTATTCATGACCGAGATTGCGCCTTGGCTAACCGCAGACGAGAGCCGGCTCAGCCAGTTTTCGGCAGAATTACTGGCGACACAGATCAAGGATGCACAAGCGTTGTTTGCACGGGATGGAAAGCTATTGCGCGGGGAAGATTATGACACCTTGGAGGCAAGGCTGACCGACGGCCATCTCTATCATCCCGCTTACAAGTCCCGCATCGGCTTTAATCTGGGTGATAACAAGATGTATGGGCCAGAAATGGCTCCTCCCATGACACCCATCTTACTCGCCGTAGCCCGCACCCGTTGTCGTTGGGCAATTAGCAGTACGATGGACGACGATAAAGAAAGAAGCGTTGCCATGTTGGGGGAAGCCGGCTCAAAGTATTTTTGTGACCAAATAATCCAACGCGGATTACAGCCAGAAGATTATCTGCCATTGCCAGTTCATCCATGGCAATGGGGTGAAGTCGTTCTGCCAAGCTATCACCAATCCATGGCGCGGGGAGAACTGCTGGTAATAGGCTTATTAACTGACCAGTATTTGCCTCAGCAGTCGATTCGTACGTTAAGTAACTTGAGTAACCGAGAACGGTTGTCGCTCAAGTTTTCGATGAACTTCATCAATACGTCCACCTCACGGGTGCTGGCGCCGCACACTGTAGAAAATGCTTCTGTCATTAGCGATTGGATGCATGCCTTGGCAGAACGCACTGACTGGTCTTCACCTCTGGCGCGTCCCGTACTGTTACGGGAAGTAGCCGGCGTGAGCTTTACCCCACAGGGTACTGCTCATGGGCAATACGGTGCATTGTCATGCATCTGGCGCGAAAGCGTGCATAGCTATTTGCGTGGGAGAGAAAAGGCCATACCCATGACGGCAGTAATGCACATTGATACTGATGGCAAGCCCTTCATTGATCCATGGATACAGCGGTATGGGGCCGAACAATGGCTAAGACGACTTGTCGAGCGAGCGTATCTGCCCGTGCTGCATCTGCTTTGGGAACATGGCACGGCGTTGGAGTCCCATGCGCAGAATATGGTGCTGTTGATGGAGGAGGGGCTACCCACCCGGGTCGCCCTTAAGGACTTCCATGATGGAGTGCGCTTCAGTAAAGCGCTGTTGTCTTCACCGGCTCCTGTGCTCACCGCTCCGCCTAGGGAGCACGCGCAAATCAACCCCAACTCTTTCCTGGAAACAGCAGCTGCAGATGAGTTGAGGGATTTTACCTTTGATGCGCTTTTTTTCGTCAATCTGGCGGAGCTGGCCTGGGTATTCTTGTGTCACTACGGCACTACAGAACAACTATTCTGGCAAATCACGGGGGATGTGTTGCGGGCGCACCAGAAACGCCATCCTCAGAGTAAAGGGCGCTATGCCTTGTTCGATTGCTTCGCGGATGATGTAAGCGTCGAGTTGCTGGCAAGCCGTCGTTTTCAACCAGAAGTCCGATTACGCACCAAGCGTGCGCCTAACCCACTTGCCAAGGTTGAGGAGCTATGCACCTGAAGGGACGCTTGCAAGCAGGCGATGCTGTGTATGGCGTGTTCTGTTCCATTCCAGCTGCGCTGAGCGTCGAACTGATCGCTGCGGCTGGCTACGATTTCGTCGTAATTGATCTGGAACATACACTGATCGCTCCAAGCCAACTCGCTGCTATGCTTTTGGCGGCACGCGCCAGCAATATTGCTGCACTAGTTCGTGTGGCGTCGCCTCATCAGGTCTTGCAAGTATTAGATGCGGGGGCAGAAGGAATTGTGTTCCCACGTATTCGCACAGCACAAGCAGCACGAGATGCAGTTAGCTTTTGCCATTTCGCCCCCATGGGACAGCGCGGTCTTAACTCTACCTGGCATAGCCGGTACGGTCGCGATGACTTGGCGAGATTTACGAATATGGCAGGAGAGCAAACCTTGGTGGTGGTAATGATTGAAGACTGTGAAGGTCTTGATAACGTCGAGGAAATTGCCGGGGTAGAGGGGGTGGACGTCCTGCTGGAAGGTGCAGCCGATCTCTCGCAATCGTTCGGTCTCCCCTGGCAGACCCATCATCCGAAGGTGCGCGTAGCGGTATCACTTGTTAGCGCCGTAGCCCGTGCCCATCATAAAGCGTTCTGTGCCATCCCGCGAGTACCTGGAGATTTCGAATCAGCTTATCGTGATGATATTCGTATGTTCATTCTTGGCGATGACCGAGGCATTACGCGTCGAGCCATGGCGGAGCATCTGGTGAAGCACCAGACTAAGGTTATCTCCCAATGAACCTGCAACATTTACAAGATTATCTGCACAGCCACGCACAGGGTCACTCGCAGCCCTACCATCAGCCAGTATGTGCCTATCTTTACGATCTCGAGCATCTACGTCGGCGCGCGGATATGCTGCGCCGTAGCTTGCCATCGCAGTGCATGCTGTTTTACGCGATCAAAGCAAACAGCGATGAGCCGATACTGAAGGCATTGCTCAATCACACAGACGGCTTTGAAGTGGCGTCTCTGGGGGAGATCCTGCGTGTGCGCGCTATTGATGATTCCGTGCCTATCGTATTCGGTGGGCCCTGCAAGAGCGATATTGAACTGGAAGGCGCGCTCAGTCATCGCATCGCGCTGATCCACGTGGAAAGTGAGCACCAGTTGCGGCGCCTGAACTGGATTGCTTGGCAGCGTAATGAAGTGGCAGATATTCTAATTCGGGTTAATCCGGCTCATGTGCCGCAACACGCGACACTACGCATGGGTGGGCAAGCCACTCAATTTGGCGTAGAGGAAGCCCAAGTTCCATCTTTGCTTGAACTAATCCAGACCCTGTCCAACATTAACCTTAGGGGCCTGCATATCCATGCGATTTCCAATAATCTCGATGCAAATACCCACCTCGCCCTGGTAAAACATTACTTTGACCTGGCAGAGGACTGGCAGCAACGCTATAGGCTGAAGTTTGAGTGGTTGAACGTTGGCGGCGGCATTGGTGTGAACTATGCCGACCCGAATGCACCTTTCGACTGGGAAAACTTTTGCGATGGCCTGGCGAGATTGGTTAGCGCACGTCAGCCGGGCTTCAAGATTGTCTTCGAGTGCGGCCGCTTTCTTGCTGCAGACTGCGGCTGCTATATAAGTGAAGTCGTCGACATAAAGAGCGTCTACGGGAAGCATTTTGCTATACTTCGCGGCGGCTCGCATCACTTCCGGCTACCGGTTTCCTGGCAACACAATCACCCCTTCCTCGTGTTGCCGCGGGATGACTGGCATTACCCTTTTTCCCGTCCAGCTGTGCACAATGCTCCAGTCACGCTTTGTGGTGAATTATGCACTCCCAAGGACACGCTTGCCCGTGAGGTTCATGTCGAAAGCCTTCGGGCAGGCGATCGGATCGTCTTTTTGCTCGCAGGGGCTTACGGTTGGCACATTTCGCATCACGATTTTTTAAGCCACCCCCATCCCGAACGCTTGTTTCTCGATAATTAATAAAAAAGGATTAACCATGCTCTGTTCGCTCCCCATTCATTTTGTACCCGTCAAGCAGATCCGTCCCAATGAATGTCACTACTCCAACCATGCAATGGCCTTGGCGGATGTGATTATGCACGAGCAGCTCTGGCGTATTCCTATTGCTCTTGAAAGGACCAGCCATGCTGTCATGGACGGTCATCATCGCCTGAGGGCCGCTCAACAGCTCAAGCTGAAGTACGTTCCCTGCCTGCTGCTTGATTATGATCACGTGAAAGTCCATGCAACCCGTGACTGCTACCTCGTTAACCCTGAGGAAATCATACGTCGAGCTAGAACGGGCGAGTTATATCCACCGAAAACGACTCGTCACCTGTTTCCATCGCCTTTTCCTCTTTGCAATATTTCATTGGCATTGCTGCAAGGTCAAGCCGAACTACGGCCTTCGATGACAGGGCAATGCTCTCTGGCTAGCTGAGCCGTATATTCTTATTTAACAGAATCAATGGGAAAACGGGTTTAAGTAAAGCTGGGATAGCGTCTAGAAAAATGACGTAATGAGACGTATAATCATTTCTGTCTGCTTACTTATATACATAGCATAATGCATTGATGGGCGCTCGATAAGCAATTACATAAACAGGCTTACAAGTTACGAGAGGAGTAGCAGGCGGCTTTAAATTTCCGTGATTGCTCGAGCGGCTAATAACTAGAAACTAGAAAAATAAATTATGAAAAATAATTGCTTCTCAGCAATCGTTGCAGCTTCCCTAATATCTTTGATTCAGCAGGCAAACGCTCAGCTTTCCGCTCAGGCTGAGCCAGGAAAACAGCTTCCCGCTGTAACTGTTACCGGAGAACGCGTAGGGAGCTTCAAATCGGACACCGTGCAGGTAGGCACATTCCGCGACATGGCGCCTATCGATGTGCCCCAGACCAGCAATGTCGTGACGAGGGAAGTGCTGGATGCGCAAGCAACCACCAGCTTGTTCGGTGCCTTGCGCAATACAGCTGGGGTGACTCGCGCGCAACTGAACGGCTCCACTTACGACAATCTCTCGATCCGCGGGATTCTCGTGGAGAATCGCAGCAATTATCGGCTCAATGGATTCATGCCGATCATCAACCTGATCGACATTCCGATGGAGAACAAGGAACGCGTCGAAGTACTTAAAGGCGTCTCCTCTCTGTATTATGGATTTGTGCCTCCCTCTGGCATTGTCAACATGGTCACCAAGCGCGCTGGCAAGGATCCCATCGCTAATGTTTCGTTGATGGCGAATATCTATGGCGGCGCCAACACCCACATTGATCTTGGCCGGCGCTTCGGGGATGCGCAGCAATTCGGGGCGCGTATCAATCTTCTCGCCGGGAGAGAAGATATCGGTATCCATAACTTTTCCGGATATCGGGCGCTGATGTCGGGAGCCTTCGACTGGCGGGTCACTGATCAACTGTCCATCAAGTTCGATGTGGAACATTATCGGAAGGAGGTTTCGGAGCAGGCGGCAATCCAGGCGCCGGCAGCGGCGAATGGTGTGATAACGCTGCCGCCTGTTCCGAATGCCCGCCGCAACCTTGCAGGGGAGTGGCAGAAATATGATGCCGAAGCGACCAACCTGCTGCTTCGCGCCGATTATGCGCTGAGCGATAACTGGGCACTGTTACTTGAAGCCGGTAAGGCGCGCACCATGCGCGATCGGAATTTTTCCCAATTTCAGAATTACAATCTTGCCACGGGCCAAGGTACGCTGCGCATCTTCTTTAATCGGAATCAGGTTTGGGATAACGAAAATCTTCGGGCAGAAGTTTTCGGTCGCTTGCCGGGCCAGTTCATCACGCATGAAGTATCCCTGGGTTTTGTCGGTAACGAACGGAGCCAGGATCCGCGCACTTCATCTACTGCCGATGTGGCGCAAAATCTGTTCCATCCGAATGACATCGCGCGATTATCCCCCACCGCCCCATTCCGCTCTAACTTCTCGAAAATAACGGATCTGGGTGTGTATCTATCCGATCGCATTTTGATTGCGGACAGACTGCAGGTAATGTTGGGAGTGCGCGGCAGCTTCTATGAGAGTGTCGGAACCAACACTCACTTTAAGGCAACCAACGTTAATCCATCGCTGTCACTGCTGTACAAGATCATTCCCAACGTATCGCTCTATGCAAGTTACATTGAGGGAGTCGAAGAGAGCGGGCAGGCGCCGGCCAATCGCGCAAACAGCGGCGAGATTCTGGCTCCGGCGGTATCAAAGCAAAAGGAAGCGGGCGTAAAGGCGATGATCGCGGAAGGGATACTGCTACAAGTAGCCTACTTCGATATCAAGCGCGCCTCGACTACTATTGATGCGGCCAACCGCTTTGTTTTGAACGGGATGGCGCAGTATAGCGGGTTTGAGCTGGCAGCTTCCGGTGAGATAACCAAGCAACTGTCCCTTATCGGATCAGCCCTGTTCATGGAGGCCAAGCAGTTAAATAGGGATAATCCTGCGACGTTTGGCCGGATACCGGATAACACGCCGGAGCGTACGGCGAGCCTCTTTGCGGAGTATCGTTTGCAGAGCGTGCCCGGCCTAGCCCTCGGCGCCGGTGTGTACTATGTGGGCAGACGTCCAGTCAACACTGCAAATCAGGCTTTCGTGGATGACTACGCTATATTGTCTCTTAATGCGCGTTATGCAACCCGCATAGCGGGTAAGCGCACCACGATCCAGGCGGTGGTAGATAACGTAACTAACAGCAACTACTGGAGTACCGCAGGTAATGGTCTGCTCGGTGTAGGAGCTCCTATCATGGCCAAAACCGTGGCTCGGGTCGAATTCTGAGGATTGTGCACCCGAATGGGAACTGGAGAGCGACGAAGTCTATAGACGAAGCCAAGCCTCTTTTCGGACTGCTAACGTCAACTTGAGATATTCGCCATGAAATTGCGACGCGTTATTTTCAATCTTCATCTCTATATCGGATTGGCGGCAGGGTTGTTTCTGATAGTGAGCGGCTTGACCGGGAGCATGGTCGTTTTCCGGGATGAAATTGAAGCGCTTACTCATCCCGAACTCATGGAAACAGCGGTAGGCGAAGACCACGTTCCTGTGCAAGCTGTGCTGGATGCAGTCAGGCACACATACCCCGAGGACAAGCTTCTTTATCTACGCATGCCGCGGACTCCGCAGGAAACCTATCTGTTCAAGATGAATAGCGCTCACGACTTGTTCGTGTATGCGGATCCTTACAGTGGGGAAGTGCTCGGCGGGCATCGACAGAAAGAGACCTTCATGGGATGGATCGCTTTAGTGCATACGGAACTGCTGAGCGGCGAGCTTGGAAAAAATATCCTCGGCGTTAGCGCCTTGCTGCTGATCTGCATGTGCGGGACAGGGCTCTTCCTTTGGTGGCCGCCCAATGGAATAAGAAATATTTCCACAGGCTTTAAAATCGGTTGGCCGGCACCCTGGAAAAAATTTATTTTCGATCTCCATCGCGCTTTTGGCGCCTATACCATAATCTTTTTGATCATTGTTGCATTCACTGGCGTTTCTCTGGTTTTCAACAAAGCTGTGGCTGAACTCATCAATTCCCTGACAGCCAGCGCCCCAAGACCTTCCCCGCCCAATTCCAGGGTAAACGAAGGGGTGGACTCAATGCCTTCCCTTGACGCGTTGCTGGATCAGGCTGACCGCATTCTTCCCGCCCCAACTACCTGGATAACTTTCCCTCAAACACCTCAGGCTCCAGTTGTCGTGCGCAAGAGAATACCTGGTGAGTTTAATCCTAACGGCCGCAGCTTCGTCTATTTCGACCAATATACCGGAGACGTATTACTCGTTGAAAATGCATCAAATGCTTCTTTGGGAGCCCGCGTTTTCAACACTTTTTATCCCATTCATACTGGAGTAATCGGTGGCCTGCCCACTCGCATGTTGCAAGCGGTAGCGGGCCTGACCCCTCTTTTTTTATTTGCTACGGGCTATATGATGTGGAGAAATCGAAGGAAGGCAAGGGCGTATAAAAACAACTCTAAAGTTGCCTATTAATTCCGTACGGCAGGCCATAATTTTGAATTTTCCTATACCAAAACCTGAAACCATTCGATGTTTTTAGCTGGACTAGGCTTACCAGGAGTGTTATCAGGTAAAAGAAATAGATTAAGCATTAGCTAAGTCAGAAGGAGAAGGGCAACCTTTTTCCCTTTTCAAAGGGGCGATATTCAAAGTGTGTGTTCTTTACGGCACTGCTTAGTGTCTCTGCGTCAAAACACTCTCCTGCTCGAATGCAATTTACTTCCGATGCCCTGACATGGGACCAGAGCTTCAGGATATATCACCGAAGCGGGGTTTTATCTTTCACATCGAGAATGATTCTCGATTACAATATGGGGTTTTTCTACATCCCATGTAGAACCAGAACCGCACCAGCCAGCCCATAGCCAGCCCATAGCCAGCCAGTGCTCTTCCAACAAAAAACCAAGAAAAAGGAAAACATTGTGCTGAAGATCACTTCTGCTGTCCGCTCTTCGCGTATCCCTACGCCACTGCGCTTTAAGCCGCTGGCTTTCGCCATGCATATGGCCTTCGTCG
This sequence comes from Nitrosospira sp. CT, assembly GCF_059489795.1. NCBI lineage: Bacteria > Pseudomonadati > Pseudomonadota > Betaproteobacteria > Nitrosomonadales > Nitrosomonadaceae > Nitrosospira > Nitrosospira sp. CT. The sequence goes on along the minus strand of NZ_JCAHZJ010000067.1, from coordinate 5,414 downwards.
GCCTGGTGTCTCCGGGATTGATCAATCAGGCTCATGCACAAACTGCGCCAAAGGAAAAACAAGAAGCTGCCGAAAAGGAAAAGCAAGAAGATGCCGCCGGCGATGTCCCGACACTTCCCGAGATGAAAATCAGCGCGGAACGGCCTGATGAGCTTCCACAACCCTATGCCGGCGGACAAATTGCGCGCGGCGGACGACTCGGCGTGCTAGGCAATATGGACCTCATGAAGGCTCCTTTCAGCATCAGCAGCTATACCTCGCAGATGATGCAGAACCAGCAGGCCATCACGGCGGCTGACCTCTTGACCAGGGACCCTTCGGTCCGCTCTACCGGGCAACGCGGCGGTGTCGTCGATTCCTTCTATATTCGTGGTTTTCCGATCGGTGAAGGCAACGTGGGGGAATTCGCTTTCGACGGGCAGTACGGCGTGGCCCCTAACTACCGGATATTTACCGAATACACCGAACGTATCGAGGTGCTCAAGGGGCCTGCCGCGCTGCTGTATGGGATATCCCCGAACAGCGGTGTTGGTGGCGTCATCAATATCGTTCCCAAGCGTGCCTCGACCGACCTGACCCGGCTCACGGGCAACTATTTATCAGGCGCGCAAGGAGGCGGACACCTCGATATTGCCCGGCGCTTCGGTGCGGATCGCCAGTTCGGCATACGGCTCAACGGCAGTCATCATCAGGGCGATACCCTCCTGGACAACCAGTTCCGCCAGGGGGATATCGCTTCCGTGGCGCTCGACTATCAGGGCGAACGGTTTCGGGCAACGCTTGACGCCTTCGGCCAGTATGAGCGGTTCAAGGCCCCGTCACGCCCGTTCCTGGTTGCTGCCGGTGTTGCCGTGCCGTCGGCGCCTGATGGCCGGCGCAATGTCACCCAACCCTGGGGCTGGTCGAAAATCAAGGATGCGGGACTCCTGCTCAAGGCCGAATATGACCTGTCCGACGTGCTGACATTGTTCGCCAGTGTCGGAGGCGCTCATACGTGGGTGGATCGGCTATCGGATCAGACGCCGACGATCCAGAATGCCGTTGGCGATACCAGTTCAGTACCGATGTTTTTCAGGTTCGGTATTGACCGCTCCAGCGCAGATGGCGGATTGCGCGCCCGGTTCAATACTGGTCCCATTCGCCACAACGTGACGCTTCAGGGCACCGGTTATCGCGATCGCCTGGAGCGAGGATCCACCGCTGGAACGGCAGTATTGTCGAACATGTATTCCCCGATTGACCGTCCCAGTCAAGCCCTGGCGACGCCTGGTCTGATGAAAGTCTCGGAGACCGAATTCTATGGAGGCGCATTAACTGATACCGTATCCATGGCCGAAGAACGTATATTGCTTACCCTGGGCGTGCGCTTCCAGCAGGTCAGATCGGATAATTTCAGCTCAACAGGCGCCGTCACGTCCACCTACGACAAGGGAGCGATCACGCCGCTGGTGGGACTGGTCGTCCGGCCCTGGAAAAACATCTCAATCTACGCCAACCGTATGGAAGGGCTTAGCAAGGGTGACATTGCTCCTCAGATCGCAGTTAATGCCGGCCAGGCTCTCGCGCCCTACAAAACTGAACAGCTTGAGGTCGGCGTCAAGGTCGATTACGGCCGCCTGATTACCACGCTGAGCCTCTTCCAGATCAGGCGGCCCAGCCCTCTGCTCACGGACAATGTCTTTTCCCTTACTGGGGAGCAGCGCAATCAAGGTGTGGAACTCGCCATGTTCGGCGAGCCCATGGCAGGAGTTCGGCTGCTGGGCGGTGTGACACTGGTGGATGGTGAATTAACAAAAACCGGCAATCCCGCCACGCGGGGCAACAGGCCTGTTGGCGTGCCGGTATTGCAAGCCAATATGGGCGCCGAATGGGACATGCCGTGGCTGCCCGGCTTCACCTTGACCGGCAATCTCGTCCACACCGGCAAACGATATATCAACCAGACCAATACGCAGAGCGTACCTTCGTGGACGACATTTGATTTTGGCGCGCGTTACAGCGCCAAGGTGCTTGGAAAATCCACCATCATCCGCGCCAATCTGCTTAATGCATTCGATCGCAATTACTGGGGAGGCGTGGCTTCCTTCGGCACTTTATCGTTAGGCACGCCGCGCACCGTGCTGGTGTCGGCTACGATCGACTTTTGAGTAGATCAGTTTGGGTCTCCTCTCCATATCATTTGACCGCATATTCTTTCATCGATGCGTGGACAGGATTTTCTGTTTGGCAAGCTAAAGTACGACAGGTCAGCAGGATGCAAGAATAATGTCGCTCACCTTGTGAGCCTCCTAGCAGCACTTGTTCTGTCAGAGTGGAATCGATAGTCAATTTTAGAGTTACTTTTATATCCCTTCGTCTTCCTTCGATTTCTCCACATCATATAGCCCGTAGCAAATAAAAAAAGAGGGGCTAGGCCCGCTACCGCTTGCAACAAGCGAGTGGACGGGCCACCGATTACTCCAGTATGAATGGGATAAAAAGTGTTAAAAATGCGGGCTCCCAAAGGAGCATTTGATCAGCTCACTCAATCAAAACCCGGAGCGCCTTTCACATGCACATGCGAACTTTAAACAAATAGTGAGCCCACTATTAGTGGAAATGGTGAGTCTCAATAGTAGAGATTATTTTTTATTCCTGAACACTGCTTTGACAAGAATCGTAGCTAATCCAATTACACCCAAGCTGATTAACCCGATAAATAGGATAGCTAAGGTTAATGGCTCAATCTTAGCTACAGCCTCGAGGACAGAGGTAGTTTGCATAGCAAACTCCTAAAAGACGCCTTGTTAACCGACAATATAAAAAAGTCAAGAAAAATTTAAGCTAAAATTGATATATCATTCTAAGTACCTGCTCAGCGCCTTCACGCCCCCTAGCTTATCGCGCCATCCTACCGCATGAACTCCAGCAGCTTCGCAGTCAGTCCCATGCAACACTGTCACCAGATAACCATGTCGGCCGCTGCACACACGCCAGCATCGACACACATGTGGCTCATGGCGCTGACAATCCACCTGTATGATCCTCTGGTTACCAATGTGAAATGTCAACAGACCCTAGGGCTCCAACCATAAATTAAGAGATCAGGGATTGAAATGAACCAAGCAACCAAGTCAGTGTTTCCGTACGGGTTTTGGAAGTCGCCAATTACCTCCGATTTAATCGTCGCCGAGGCGGTTACTCTCGTCGATGTTCTCTTGGATAATGATGACGTTTATTGGATCGAAAGCCGTCCAAAAGAAGCGGGACGCTTCGTTTTAGTAAAACATTTAGCCGATGGGACTACGCGCGAGGTTGTGCCGGAGTCATTTAGCACACGAACACGGGTTCATGAGTACGGTGGAGGTGCTGTTTTAGTTAAAAATGGTACGGTATATTTCAGTAACGATTCGGATCAAAAATTATACCGTCAAAATCCGGGGGGACCTCCTTTCGCCATTGGGAGTGCATCTCAATGCCGGTATGCCGACGGCATTATTGATGAGAGTCGCGGCAGAATTATCACAGTACGCGAAGATCATAGCCAAGCAGATGGGGTAGCGGTCAACACTATTGTTGCCGTCGCCGTAGACGGTCTAAGTGACGATCAGATCCTAATTTCAGGCAACGATTTTTATTCCAACCCACGGCTTAGCTCCGATGGAAAGAGGCTTGCGTGGCTGACGTGGAACCATCCCAATATGCCATGGACGAGTTCGGAATTGTGGACGGCAAATGTGACTGACTCAGGCGAAATTACTTCGCCGCGGAAGATCGCTGGCTCTATAGATGAGTCGATTTTTCAACCAGAATGGTCGTTGAATGGGACGTTATATTTCATTTCGGACCGAAGTGGCTGGTGGAACTTATATCGAGTTAAGAACGATTCAATCGAAGCGGTTATGCCCAAAAAGGCTGAATTCGGTCAAGCGCAATGGTCCTTCGGTATGGCGACGTATGGATTCGCCTCAGACAGCAGGGTGGTGGTTAGTTACATTGCGAATGGCCGCACGCATCTTGAGATTATTAACGAGGGAACAGGGGATGTAACACCCATCAGTTTCCCTTACACGGAGGCGGCTAGCGTACGTGTAAATGCGAATTACATAGTTGTCAGGGCCGGTGCTCCGGACAAGCCCTCATCGGTCGTCAAGATCGGAATAAAACCACCAGCTACCATCGAGATTCTCCGGCGGTCAACGGAGGTCATAGAAGATTCCTCTATTCATGCCTATATTTCGATTCCGACACTTATCGAGTTTCCAACTGGCAACCGAAGTGCGTATGGATGGTATTACGCGCCATACAATCCGGACTTCACGGCTAGCGTAGATGAGTTACCGCCGCTCATTGTAAAAAGCCATGGTGGACCTACTGCTGCAGCATCCAGTACGCTTGACCTAAGAATTCAATATTGGACGAGTCGAGGATACGCGGTTGTTGATGTTGACTACGGGGGGAGTACGGGTTATGGCCGAGAGTTCCGCAATCGTCTTTATCAGACCTGGGGGATCGTGGACCTTGAGGACTGCACAAATGCAGCGCGCTTCCTTTGTAAAACCAAACGGGGTGACGAAGCACGTACCGCGATCACTGGGGGGAGTGCTGGGGGATACACTACCTTGTGTGCGCTTGTATTTAATGACTTTTTCAAAATAGGCGCCAGCTACTATGGGGTTGGGGATTTAGAAGCTCTAGTTCGGGACACGCATAAGTTTGAATCCCATTATTTAGATTGGCTGGTTGGCAAATATCCCCAGGAAATAGAGAAATACAAGGCTCGTTCCCCTATCAATTTTACTGAGCGATTATCAGTGCCAGTGATTTTTTTTCAAGGTAACGAAGATAAAATAGTTCCTCCAAATCAAGCGGAAATGATGGTTAGTCGAATACGTTCAAAAGGACTTCCCGTAGGTTACTTTTTATTTCATGGCGAGCAACATGGATTCCGCCAAGCCTCCAACATCAGACGATCACTGGATGCTGAACTGTACTTTTACGCGACACTGCTAGTGCGATCCGGACTTCAATTTTAGGCGCTGGCATAGCCAAGCACAGATCCTAAGCTTACCTAGCATGGAAATCATGAGCTAGTGAGCGTATCTGGGGTTAGACGCGGCTCGGGCAACGTACGCCAATCCTCTATCATTTTCGAGCGCTTTTGCGCAGATTATCTCCAAACCAGCTCCCTTTCCCATCCAAACAATTCCTGAGCATAGCTCATGCGTCGATCGGCGTTCCAACTGTTCCAATCAGGATAGATTTGATGTGCTCCCCATAAAACGGGCCATTTGGAATCTAGTAAAGTTCGTTTTTGACCCGCCCCCGAAATCAGTACCGGTCTAAAATGGAAAATTCCGGCTCCTTTGGCCTGCCGGACAAGGTGTTTTCCCTTGCCTGACGGGCAAATTCAGCAGGGGTTGCCCACTGCAATG